>DATDHE010000562.1:0-13156 GCA_036521695.1 Candidatus Acidiferrum sp.
GGTTGATTGTCCGGGGCGAGAGCGAGAGGATCGCTGCGAAACTTAACTGTGTGCAACTCTTCCGATTGCATGCAAGTTTGAAACGCCCGTATCAAGGCTTTGGCCACGAACGGATCCTGTTCGGCCTGGAAGTTACCTTGAGAAGCTTTAGTGCCTTTGCCATTCTTATCGACCGCAGTAAGGTAAAGAAACGTTTCGCGGTTACTGTTGACAAATTCTTCGAGGAGGCGCGTAACCTTGGGTTCGGCGGCTGGGTCTTCGACATTGTCGATGAGTCCCGTCAGAGTCAGAATTTGCCGCTCGCTATAGAGTTGTTGGGTCTGATTGAACTCGAAAAGTTGGATTTCCTGGGCCAGGGACCGCGTCAAGTCCGACTGCTGGACCCGCTCGGTGTCAACCAGCTTGTCCTGGCTGAGCTGCAAAACCTGCCGGTGGTAAAGTCCGATGGGCAGCGCGCTGACGAGTAGTAGCGCACCCAGGACGAGCCACAAGATGCGCACACGTCCTTTGCGCAGACGTTGCCACGTGGATTGACCGGGTTCTGGCATGTCAACTCTCAATTTTAGGGGAATACGGGAGGCAGCGGGGGCTGCGAATGCCGCTGCGTCGCGCATCTGCAACTGGAACCTTGGTACTAGTGGCTAAATAGCAGACCAGAGAGCTTGAAAGGGCCCTAACTTTTGGTTTTGAGTGGGCTACGCCTCATTCGCGCTTCAGGCGGCGCTCCATGATGTTCCGGATGGCTTCCCGCGGCGACCGGCCCTGGTGCAGTATGGCGCTAACTTGTTCTGTGATTGGGAGTTCTGCGCCGGCTTCCCGCGCAAGGGCCAAAAGGGCGTCGGCGGTGCCCACGCCTTCGGCGACCATCTTCATGCCTCCCAGAATCTCGGAGAGCGGGCGTCCCTTGCCAAGTTCTGCTCCGACGTAACGGTTGCGGCTCAGTGCCCCGGTACAGGTCAGGACGAGGTCGCCCAGGCCGGCAAGACCGCTGAGCGTTTCCGGGCGCGCGCCAAGAGCAACCGCGAGCCGCGTCATTTCAGCGAGCCCGCGCGTGATCAGCGCCGCTAACGGATTGTGGCCGAGACCTAGCCCTTGGCAGACACCCGCCGCAATGGCAATGACGTTTTTCATCGCGCCAGCGAGTTCGACGCCAAGCACGTCGTCGTTGGTGTACAAGCGAAAATCTGGCGCGGCGAATTCCTCCTGAAGTTCATTTGCGAGGGCCATGTCGCGCGAGGCGAGAACAACGGCAGTCGGGTGACCGGCCGCAGCTTCTGCGGCGAAGGATGGTCCGGAAAGAACCGCGATTCGAACAGGGAACTCCGGCGAAACGACTTGAGAAATGACTTCACTCATGCGCGCGTGAGTGGAGGGCTCGAGCCCTTTCGTGGCGCTGACAATCGGTGTGCCCCGCACGAGGTGCGGCAGGATACGCTGATAAACGCTTCGAGCATGCGCCGCAGGGATTGCCCCGACGACCACGTTCGCGTTTCGCAAGGATGCAGCGGTGTCATGGGTGACTTGCACGGAATCCGGCAATTTGTGGCCGGTGAGATAGAGCTTGTTCTCGCGGTCACATCGGATGGATTCCGCGAGTGCGGCGTCGCGCACCCACAAGGAAATCTCATGCGCTTTGTGCGTGCGAGAGAGCATGATGGCCAGCGCCGTGCCCCAGCTTCCGCCGCCAAGCATGGCGATGCGTTTCACGGGCCATCCTGTTTCTTGTAGAACGAGAATTTCGGCTCGTCCCCTTGGACTAGTCTCTGGATGTTGGCGTCGTGCTTATAGACAATCAGCAGCGCGGCGGCCAGCGAGCCAAACGTGACGGCGTAGGGCGGAGCATGATGCGGCGCCCAGAAAAAATAAATCAGCAGGGGCATGGCCGCGGCCGCTGACATCGATCCGAGCGACACAAAGCGCCAATACAGAACAACAAGAAAGAATAGAATTGCAGCCCCAAGAAACGCGGGCGGGCATAGCACTAGAAAAACGCCCGCGGCCGTGGCAACTCCTTTGCCTCCATGAAATCCCAGCCAGATCGGGAAGCAATGCGCCACGAGAGCGCACAGTCCGGCGATCATCATCCACGGCGCGCTCTCGTTTGTGAGCCCGGAGGCAAAAAGGACCGCGAACGCGCCCTTCGCGGCGTCAAGCAGTAGCGTGAGGATCCCCGCGAGCGGCCCAGCGACGCGCGCCACGTTCGTCGCGCCGATATTGCCGCTGCCCGCCTTGCGCACATCCGCCGCGGCAAAGAGCTTGCCTACCAACAATCCGAACGGAATCGATCCGAGAAGATACGCAGCCACAGGAATCGAGAGGAGTGTTGCGTTCAGTTCGGCCATCTGGCGCTAGACCCCCAACGCGAAGGGATAAGATGCGAGGGTAGTGTACTCGGCGCCCGACGGCTTCAGCTTGCTTTTGATGAGATAAAATTCGCCCGTTTGAAAAGAGCCGAATTCGCGCGCCCCGTTCTTCTGGATCGCTGCGCGAAGTTTTTCGTGCAGGCCGGGCGGCTCGATCCTTGCCAGAGTTAAGTGCGGCGTGAAAGCGGGGCGTTCGCGAGCAATGCCTTGCGTTTCGAGAGCGGCATCGATATCTCCCGCGAGCGACGGCAAGTTTGCCGATGCGCCTACTCCTGCCCACAAAACACGCGGATGTTGTTCATTGGGGAAAAAGCCCAGTCCGCGGAACGTTATCTCGACTGGCGCATCCGAGCGAATCGCCGAAAGCGCGCCCCGGATACCTTCGAGCTTTGTCGGCGCCACTTCTCCGATGAATTTAAGCGTCACGTGAAGATTCTCCGGGCGTACCCAGCGCGGACGCTTGTCCGCTACTTTTGCAGACCACTCGCGCAGTTCCGCAACTTGTGCCGCCAGATGGTCTCGCACGGCGGTGGGAATCTCCAGCGCGACGAAGAGGCGCACGTTCAGGCTCGCTTCAGGGGCTGTTTGCCGTTATAGAGAAAGTGGATACGGACCATGTCCAGCGCGGCTTGGCTCGCCTGCCAGCGGATGGATTCGCGATCGCCGGGAAAGCGCACACCGCGCTCCTTGACGCCTCCGGCATGCGATAGCGCCATATGCACCGTTCCAACCGGCTTTTCTTCCGTTCCACCCCCCGGCCCGGCCACTCCGGTGATCCCGACGCCGAAGGTGCTTCCTACACGGCGGCGAATTCCGTCCGCGAGCGCCACGGCGACTTCCGCGCTCACTGCGCCCTTGGCCTGAATGAGCTCCGCGGGCACGCCCGCCCACGCCGTCTTGAGCTCGTTACTGTAGCAAACCACGCCGCCGAGAAAATACGAAGAGCTTCCCGCGATGCTCGTCAACCGCTGTGCCAGCAAACCTCCTGTGCAACTTTCCGCCGCCGAAATCGTGGCATTGTGCATCGTCAACTCCGCCGCGATCACTTCCTCTAGGGGCGAGCCATCCTGGCTGAAGATGCGGTCGGTAAGCGCAATCTCGAATCCGCTTACGATTTCGTCCAGGATTTTTTTGGCGTGCTCCCCATCGTCGGTCCAGATACGCAAATGGACTTGGGTCTCGCCGGGCGCTGCGAGGATGGTGGTTGCCACCTCGGGGAAGCGTTTGTAGATGCCCATGATGCGCTGCTCGACGTGCGATTCTCCCAGACCCGTCACGCGAATCTCGCGGTGGAACATGCGCACGCCGGAGGCGCAGCGCTCCAGCCGAGACAGAACCTGTTCGCGAAACAGCGGCTTCAACTCGCGTGGTGGCCCTGGGAGCAGCACGATGGAGTGCCCGCCGTCTTCCAGCCACAAACCCGGCGCAGTGCCGCGCGGATTCTCCAGTATTTCCGCGCCCTCGGGAACCATTGCCTGGCGCGCATTGACCTCGGGCATTTCGCGGTTCAGGGCGCGAAAGCGCCCCTCGATGCAGCGAAGAATTTCTTCGTTGCGCCGCAGCTTGCGATGGAGCAGTTCCGCGACTGTCTCCCGCGTAAGATCGTCTTCGGTAGGTCCAAGTCCGCCGGATGCAATGACAAGCTCCACGCGATTCAACGCGTCGCGAAATGCCTCGCTGAGCAAATCGTGGTTGTCGCCCACCACCGTTTTTCGCACCACCTCGATGCCAATCTTGTTCAGCTCTTCCGTAAGGAAGAGCGAATTGGTATCAAGCCGGTCCGGCGTGAGCAGCTCCGAACCAACTGCAATGATTTCTGCTTTCATCGTGTCAATTATCCAAGCAGCGGCAGGCCACGGACATCCCAATCGAGCGTAAAGAGCGCGCCGGTGGTGGCGAGAACCGCGCGGCCTGAGGGTTGCAACGCCATGCCAACGAGGCCGGAACCGCTGAGGACAAGGTCCGCGTGCGCTTGCGGCGTAATGCGAATGATGCCGCGCCGCCCGCCATAGGAAGCAGCGACGTAGAGATTGCTGTCGCGGTCAAAGGCCAGCCCTTGTGGACGTCCGAGGCCGCGAAAAAAAGTACTAACTTCGCCGCCTTGCGTGATCCGGTAGACGCGGTCATAGCTGGAGGTCGTCGGCCCAGTGACATACAAATCGCCGCTCGGATGAAACGCGAGATGATACGCGGCGAGAGACGGTTCGATGGTTGCAAAAACAAAAATCTCACGGCTTGGACTAATCTTGAAAATGGTTCCGCTGCGGTCACCCACATAAAGATTCTCGGCACGATCGAACGCGATGCCCGTGGCTACTCCCATCCCTTCGATCCACTGCTCGGCGCGGCCCTCTGGCGTAATCCGGTGAATCGTGCCGTCGTTGCGGCAGGAGACGAAAAGATTTCCCGCGCGGTCCACAGCCAGCCCGCTGGGATTCACCAGCGAAGTGACGAAAGGTTTTACGCTGTAGTTCGCCGTAATTTTGTAGAGCGAAACGGGAACGCGCTGCCCGCGATTCCCCGAAAACGTAACGTAAGTATTACCGTAGGCATCGACCGCGGGATTTGCGATCGGATGCAGATTATCCGCAATTTGCACGCCGATGGAGACGGGATGCGGCTGGCTTTCGTTCGCCGCGCTGAAGACACGAACCACACCGCCGGTCGCGCCATCGGGCACTCGCGCTATCAGCCGGTTTTCACTGGCCAGCGCCAGACCGGCTTCCAGCTCGCCAAAACGCACCACGGGGCGTGGGTGAGCGCGCGAAGCGAATCCGCTGCCGTGAAGGACGATCTCGCCGCCGGGAATGGCAGCGGCAGGCGTGACTCTATCAATGCGGGGAATGCCGTTTTTTTCTGCTGATGACCCGAAGCCGAATTTCATACCCAGCCAAGCAACCCAAAGTGTAGCGCTAATCGCAACAGGATAGCAGCGTAGATGCCCGCCATCCAGTCATCTGCCATGATGCCCCAGCCGTGCGGAAGTCTTTCGAGTTGGCGCACCGGGAAGGGCTTCCAAATGTCGAACAGGCGAAACAGCACGAATCCGAGCAGCAGGTATTTCCAGTTCACGAGGCTCAACGTAAAAAAGATGGCGTACGCTGAGAAGTCCATGTGCTCCGTCAGACGCGGCAGCGCGATCGGTATCAGAGGAAGCATTAGTGTGAGGTGCTGCCCCGCAACTTCGTCGATCACCACAAACTGCGGGTCTTTAATACCCGAGTAGTCCGCCGTCCGCGAAGCGCTCCACACGCCAATCGCTGCGAGGATCACCATAAGACCTAGTGCGCAGACCAGAGGCAGAGCAAGCGTGGAATTGTGAATGTCGCTGCCGGGAACCAAAAAATGTTCGTCGGAAAACACCGCATCCGTAAGAGGGTGCAGAGAAAACAGCCCGCGAATCGAGGTTGGCCGCAGAAAAAACACAGCTGAGAGCACGGCCGTCGCGACTCCCACCAGCGAGCCAAACGTGCCCGGAGCCTTGGGCAGGTAACCTACGCCAAGCGCGGTTGCTATGGCCATCGCGAGCCGCGGCTTCTTTTGCGGAGCCGTCTCGCCGCCAGGAATTTCAGTGGATGGTGTCATCGGGCTTGCGGAACCCCTTGAAATCCTTGTCTTCTTCTACGGCTTTTTGTTCACTCGGATCTGTAGCTGCGTCGAGCTCACTCATATCAAATACCGGTTCGGACACCACATACTTCTCGCTTGCCCAGTTGCCAAGATCGCGGTCGCGGCAGCGCTCGCTGCAAAAGGGGAAATCCGCGTTGACTTCGGAATCAGTCGGCTTTTTGCAAATTGGGCAGCGATGTTTCATCGGAAATGACTCCCGACGGCTCGTAACTCGCCTCTCGCCGAATCACGATGCCGGTATTTTCTCTTCTCCATGAACTCTGCGCACTCTGTGTCGAAATCCCGTTTTAACACAGAGATTGCAGAAACCGCAGAGCCGAATTCTTGAGGAGTGAGTATAGCTCAGCCGAGGACGCGAAGCGGAGCACCCGTAGAGATACGGGTCAGCTTTTCAGCTGGTGGCATGTGCGGAGCCGAGACAGACGCCATCCCGGCATTTTCATGCCCCACGGCACTAGACCGAATCTCGACGACGCGCCCGATCAAGTCGTAAGTATCAGCTTTATTAATTTCGACGCGCGCCACATCCCCGGTCTCGGCCGTTTCGCCCGTGGGTAGTTCGAGGTCGGTCAGATAAAGCTTGCCATCAATATCCGGCGCCATGCCTTCCAGGCGCGCTTCCCACACCAGCGGATTATCCTTCGAGGGGCCTTCGACAAGCGCCGTGGCCGTGCGGCCCTTCCAGGTCCGCAGTTTCTCGCGCGAGATCTTCTTTTGAATAGCCATCAATTGGTTGCGGCGATCCGTAATCGTTTCCGGATCCAGTTTCTCGTCTAGCGTGTAACTGTTCGCGTTGTCCACATCCGAGTACTCGAAAACGCCCATCCAATCCAGATTCGCCGCACGTACAAAATCGCAAAGCTCTTCGAAATCCTTTTCCGTTTCGCCTGGAAAGCCCGCGATAAACGAGGTACGCAGCGAAACGCCGGGAATTGTCGTGCGGATGCGCTCGAGTAGCTTCAAGAATGCCTCGCCGTGCGACCCACGCTTCATGCGCGCCAAAACGTTGCGGCTGGCGTGTTGCAGCGGCATGTCCATGTATTTCGTGAGGCGCGGATGCGCTGCCAGCGTATCCAGCAATTTCTGCGTCACGCGGTTCGGATAGGCGTAAAGAAAGCGCACCCACAGCAAATCATCGACTTGCGCTAGTCGCTCGAGCAGTTGGGCCAATCCATCACGAAGGCCCAGGTCCTCGCCGTAAGAAGTCGTGTCCTGGCCAATCAGCGTAATTTCTCGCGCACCCGAGGCGGCGAGATTCTCGGCTTCCCGCACCACGGATTCAAAGCGCCGGCTACGGAATGCCCCGCGCAGTTGCGGAATGATGCAGAACGTGCAGGGATGATCGCAACCCTCAGCGATCTTGATGTAAGCGGCGTGCCGCGGCGTGGTTATAACGCGCGGCGTTAGGTCGTGATAGAGAAACGCCGGCGGCGCAGCAGGCAACACACGCAGATCGCCATCGACCGCTTCGAGAATCCGCTCCACCTCGCCAGTTCCCACGACGGCATCCACTTCGGGAACCTGTTCGAGAATTTGGTCGCGAAAGCGCTCGACAAGGCATCCGGCGACGATCAGCTTGCGTGCCGCGCCAAATTTCTTGTGCTCGGCCATCTCCAGAATCGCGTCGACGGACTCTTTTTGCGCGGACTCGATGAAGCTGCACGTATTTACGACAAGAATCTCAGCTTCATCCGCGCGCGGCGTAAGCTCATAGCCTTGGCGGGTAAGAATACCCATCATCACCTCGCTATCCACGAGGTTCTTCGGGCATCCCAGGCTCACAAATCCGACCTTAGTCATAGGCAGTAAATAAACATCATTGTACAACCGTCAATTCTAACACGCGGCACAGGGCGGGGACCACGCAGCCGCAGCCCGACTTGGTGTCTTAATTTGGATTGAGACGGGCCACCGCTATGAGGTGGGCGCTGGCGCCCAGTACCGAATGTTCCCCCTCGATCAGCGCGAGAAAATCCATCAGGCTCTTTCGCTGTGCCGATTCAGCCAAAACCTCACGGACCACGGCCCCACTCCATGCCGGACCTTCGACGGCAAGGATCTGGACATCGGCGAATCCGGCGTCGTGAACTTCGGCCGCCAGTTCCTCAGGGCGATGAAAATACGCCGTCGTGAAGTAGGCTGGGTTATTTGTCGGATTGCGGTGCTGACCGGAGGCGAGGTCCGCTGCAACAATTTTGCGAAACTCTGCATCTCGAAAGAAGCCGCACGAGAGCCCATCGATTAGAGAGGCGAACCGAGAGATTACAGCGGCAAAGAGGACGCCCCGTGGTGCGAGGACGCGCCGGGCTTCACGAAGCGCCTGCAGGCGATCGGACTGCTCGACCAAGTGATACAACGGCCCGAGAAGAAGTGCTGCATCGGTGCTTCCTGAGGGAATATCCAATCGGCGAGCGTCGCCGCGCGTGATCGATGCCAGTGTGACACCCGAGGCGGCCTCGCGGGATCTTGCTATCCTTGCTTGGCAAGTGGGAAGGCATGGATCCCAGCTGCGCCGCCTACGTCGAGAATTGCTGCCGGAGCCCGCGGAGGATTCCGAGCCAGAATCGCTTGCGTCCGAAGCAGCTCGAGTTCGCCGTGCTCGCCCGATAGCCGCTCCGACTCCCGGGCTTGCAGATAATGTTCCGCGATTTCTTTCGGCATCAAGTCCATGTGGTTCTCCATGTGCGAAGACCACGCCAACCCAACCTTCAGGATTTGGCGTCTACACCCGCTATCTTATCGAAATTGAATTAGGACGCTACCTGGCTCAGCGGGGGCGGCAAACCGAATTATCCAAACACGGAGACAGAATTTCAGCGTGAAGCGAAGGACGACCGGACCTGCTCGAGAAGCGCCCGGAGGCGAACCGTGTCGCAAGGCGCGCCGCCGAAGCGCGCTTGCGTGTAACACTGGGTAAATTCGTACACTGCTGGTACAAGGCGAGGATGCGAAACAGCCGCCGCAAACTCAAACGGCGTCTGCGTAGGCTGGCGCGCGAAGCCGCGCCGCGCAAGCAAATACAAAAGTTCTCCGTAGAGCCGCGAAGCAAGTTGGGGATTGGAACGCGCCAGCTCTGGCGAACGAAGTTGCCACGAAAGCCACAAGCGTCGCGCCAGTGCGACAACCAAATCAAAGCGCAGCGCCAGAAAGAACAGCGCGACGGCAAGCGGAATCAGCCCCCGGAGCCCGTTGCTCCAGGACCTCATCCACCTTCGTCCCTTTGCCTGCTCGTGTGCAAACCAGGAACGCGCAATCTCCGTCCACGTCCGGGTGTTGCGTTGCATGGTCTGCGCCAGCAAGATTTGATGAATGAAATCGTAGTTGATGACCCACTCATTCCAGGAAAGCTCGAACCAGTCCATGTATTGCCCGAGGCGCGAAAAGAAACCGCCGGCATCCTCGGCCCCAGGCGGCGTGGGATCGAAGGTCATCCAGCCCGTTCCGGGAAAATAAACCTCGACCCAGCTGTGTGCGTCGCTGGCGCGGACAATGTAGTCCTCGCCGAGGTCGTTGTACTCGCCCGGTAAAAAGCCGTTTACTTCCCGCGTGGGAATCCCCAGCGTGCGAAGCATGATGGCCATCGCGGAAGCGAAATACTCGCAATGGCCAGAGCGTGTCTCAAAGAGAAAATGTGCAAGCGGATCGTCGCCCGGTTTTCCTGTGAGGTTCAGATTGTAGGCGTAGTGCGAACGCAGGTAATTTTCCAGCGTGATGGTTTTGTCGAAAGGTGTCTGCGCGCGCGCCGTGATCTGCTTTGCCAATTCCGGAATGCGCGGATCGAGCTTCGGGAGCTGGAGGTAAGTGCCGCGAATGTCTTCGGGATAGTCCGTCGAGGCTGCGCGCAACCGGGGCACATTCCTCGCAGGTAGCATGGAAAACCCTTCGTATCGTATCGTGCTGAAATTATGGAAAGGATTAAAGAGAGAGCCGGTTGCGTCGCGAATGAGATAACTGCGGCGCGCACCCGACTCCTGATTGGAGCCCTCGCCGGAAAGATTTCCGCGTATGGAGATTGCGTTTGCTGGGGCAAACATCGTGTCTGTCGCGACCGGCTGGAGAAGAATGGTGTAGCGCAAAATGGTCGCGGAGGAATCCGGCTCGGGCGGCCGCTCCATCAGGTTTATCCAGCCATTCATCCCGGCGGGAATCGTCACCGAGTCGTGGCTGGTAGAGGACCAGCGTTTTCCGTCAAACGCGGAGAGCGCGATGCCGCGCCACCGCAGCGTCGGATACCCCACAGGTTTGCCCGTGCGCACACGCATGACGACGGTGGAATTCTTCTTGATCTCGCCAATTTGCCCCAGCTCAACATCGTCGCTGAATCCGGACATCAGCGTCGGCTGCAAACTGGTACGACCCAGATAGCCAGCGCTGAAACGAGGAAAGAAGAAAAACAGCACGCCGCCGATGATCATGGCGCCGAGAGCCACACTGAGCGCCGCGAGGACCAGCGCACGATCAAGACGACGTTCTTGTTGGGGCTGCGCATCTACTTCCGGCGCTATCGCGCCTTTTGAGCCACGGCGCATTTCGAGGCCGACGAAAGTGGCCACGCCAAACAGCAAAAACAGGAAGAAAAGACCGAGGAAGGTCGTGTCAATGGTGAGAACCGCTGCGGCTAGAATGGCCGCGAAGGAGAGCATGGTTAGAAAAAGCGCGTCGCGGTCCGTGTTGGCGCTGTACAGCCGGATGAGCATCACAAACAGCAGAAAATGGATAGCGCCGAGAAGCGCGGCGTAGAGCGCGGGATTGGACGAGGCCGATACAAAGGAGCGCGAAAGAAAAACAACGTCCAGCGGGAAAATGAGCAAGTAGGCGACGACCAGCCGAGTCGCGACGCGATGCGGAATTTCCGCCGGGCAGCGGCGCCACCAACGGACTCCTTTATAGAGGACGGCGGAAGGCGCGACGATCATCGTGATTAGATCAAGTTTTCCGGTGCTCACGAGAGTGGCGACCGCCGTCGTCATGAGCAGAAATAGCGAGGTGCGAAAGAATCGCTCGGCGGGGAGCGCGGGGACACTCGTTATTGATGCGGAGGCGGCCATTGGGGACGGTTTAATCCTAGCACTACCTCTGCGTGCCGCGTTGGAGGCTACGCGAAACGATAACGTTCACAGCTTCAACGTGCAGGGCTTCGCATCGGCTGCCGATGATTCCGTAAGTGCGGCGTGCGCAATTTTTCTGGTGAGATTCGAGATGGGCAGTGTCGAGATATCTTTCACTGGAATGCCTTTTGCCCCGGAGATCAGCGGAATTTTTGCAATCGCGATGCGGAAGGGAAGGATCGTGACGTTGCGATAGGTCACCGCATGGCGGATTCGAGCGAGCGGCTCGAAGCGAAGCGCGCCGTTTCCTGCAGGCAGAACAGTCGCGAGAAAAGTCCGTAACTCCGTGAATGCATCCTCGCGAATCGTGACCGTGGGAAAATGCCACATCCGCGAGACGAGCGTGGCGACGTCGTCGGCAGCGGGCCTGCTTTCGGTTTTCTTTCGAGGGGGAGGCAGCAGAAGCGTTTGGCCGCTAGGAGTACAAAATACCGCAGCGGCAAGAACGATTTGCACGGCTTCCCGTTTCTTTCGTTTTTCAGGAAAGGATTCGGGGTCGCCCGATTGGCGCGCGCGGCAGAATTTTGCCACAGGGCACAGCAGGCATTGCGGCGCGCTCGGTGTGCAGACCATCGCGCCGAGTTCCATCATGGCCTGATTCCAATCGCCAGGTGCTTTCGGATCTAGTAATTCTTGCGCAGTAGTTTGAAGCGACTGCCAGCGCCGCGATTCACGGAGATCACCGCGAACCGCGCCGAGGCGCGCGAGCACGCGCGCGACGTTGCCGTCAAGGACGGCATGTTTTGCATCGAACGCAATGCTCAGAATCGCCGCGCCCGTGTAGGGGCCGATGCCGGAGAGCGCCATGGCGGCTTTTTCTTCCTTCGGGAATTCTCCACCGTGCAGCGCAACGATCTGTTGCGCGGCCTTCTGCAGGTTTCGCGCGCGGCTGTAATAGCCGAGGCCGGACCACAGTCTCAATACTTCTTCTTGCGGGGCTTCCGCGAGAGCACGCACATTCGGAAAGTGTGCGAGGAATCGTTCATAGTAGGGAATCACGGCGGCGACACGCGTTTGCTGCAGCATGATCTCTGAGATCCAGATGCGGAAAGGATCTTTCGTGCGCCTCCACGGCAAATCCCGCTGAAACTGGCGAAACCAGGCGAGCAACTGTTTGCGGAAAGAGACGAGGTCGCGACCGGTGGGCATGAGCACGCCGCATTTTCGCACAATTGACGTGCGAGTTTCTCAAGAGCGATGAAAGCCCGTCTAAGGGACCAGATCTTCGAGGAAGATGACCCAGGACTGGTTCCAGATGTTGGAAGGGATGGAGCCGCGCGATTCGCTGGTGACGATCACGCGAAAAATCTCCGGCTTTCTGGCCAGGTCGGAAAGAAGAGCACGCTTCGGGTCCGGCGGATACGGTTTTGCGGTCGCGAGATGCTTCAGGATATCGAAGATAACTTCATCGGCTTCGACGAGCGGAGTTTCAAAGCCGGCCGTGCGAAATTGTAGAACGGCATTACGCTCGTAAAAGTGCCAGGCCAGCGCGGCGCACATGGTGACGGCGGACTCGAACCGGGCTTCCGCTTCTTTTGCGGCGAGGCCCGCCGATGCGTGCGGATCGAGCACAAGAATGACGCGGCAATCGTCCTCGCGGGTGAACTCGCGCACCATCAGTGAACCCAGACGCGCAGAAGCTTTCCAGTGTACGTGGCGGGAACTGTCACGGGGTTGATAATCACGCAATGCGTATAAATCCTGGCCGCGGCCTTTGGCCAGGCTCTCGAGCGCGCCGTGCATACCCGGAAGAACTTCGAAGAAATCTCGCGTGGGCTCGACCGAAGGGTAGACGAGCGCTTGGGACTTCAAATCGATGCGGCGCGCTTTCTGCAAAAAGCCGAATGGAAATCTGGTAACGATGCGGAAAGCTTCCTGGGAATAGATACCACGGCGCGGAAAGGTCATGGGCACGTGCTGTTGCACGCGGTCATGTTTCGGAATATATGGAAAATAGACAGGCGTCTCGAGCATGGCGGCGTTAGCGGCATTTTTTCCGCGGACGGCTTCGACGCGAAGCGAAAATGAGGGCAGCGTTAACTTTTCGTTGTGCAC
>DATDHE010000563.1:0-5534 GCA_036521695.1 Candidatus Acidiferrum sp.
AATCGCGAAACGCGCAACCGCGCGAAGGATACACACCTCCGGTGGTACTCGAAGCGCGCGGGCTGAAGAAAACCTATGGCTCCGGCGATCGGACGATAAGCGTTCTGCTGGACGCGCATCTGAGTTTGCGCGAAGGAGAGATGGTGGCGATCGTCGCGCCATCGGGAGCGGGAAAGAGTACGCTGCTCCACTTGCTGGCCGCGCTAGACACGCCGACAAGCGGTACAGTATACTTCGGTTCGAAAGCGATTGAAACGAATCAAGACGCGGCAGTGGCGGATTTTCGAAATCGCAGCGTAGGGTTCCTGTGGCAGCGGCACCATTTGCTGACGGATTTTACAGCCGCGGAGAACGTAGCCATGCCGTTACTGTTGCGAGGCGAATCTTCTTCGCAGGCGCTGGCAACGGCTCGGAAATGGCTTGCGGAGGTGGGCCTGGAAAATCGGGCCGATCACCGTGCAGGGGAGCTTTCCGGCGGGGAACAGCAGCGCGTCGCGATGGCTAGGGCGCTCGTCACCGGACCTGCGGTGTTGCTGGCAGATGAACCGACCGGCGATTTGGACGAGCAGAATGCTTGGGCCGTGTTTGAGATGCTGGAACGGCTGCACCGCACGCACAAGTTGACGTCGCTGATCGCGACGCACAACCTGGCGCTGGCCGCGCGGTGCGACCGCATACTGGCGCTGGAACATGGCGTTCTGCGGACTCGCGAGGCTGCGGCCTCGGCGGGCGGGGTCCCAGGGGGAGAAGCGAGCTAACGTGTTCGAACGTTATACGGAAAAAGCGCGACGCGTCATATTTTTTGCCAGGTACGAAGCCAGCCAGTATGGCAGCCCGTACATCGAGACGGAGCATTTGCTGCTCGGATTGATGCGCGAGGACAAAGCACTGGCCAACCGTTTCCTGCGGCAGCAAGGATCGATTGAATCGATCCGCAAAGAGATCGAAGCGCGCATCACGATTCGCGAGCGCATCTCGACCTCCGTCGAGGTTCCCCTTAGCGCGGAGTGCAAGCGCATCCTGAACATGTCGGCGGAAGAAGCCGAACGGCTTGGACACAAGCACGTCGGGACGGAGCATCTGCTGCTGGGGATCTTGCGCGAAGAAAAGTGCTTCGGCGCGGAGATATTGATGGAGCGCGGGCTGCGGCTCTCGACACTGCGCGAAGAGTTGGCGCGGACATCGGGAGAGAAAACCACCACGACGCGGCCGAAGGAAACTTCGCTGCTGGCGGAGTTCAGCCGCGACCTTACGCAGGCTGCTGGCGAAGGCTCGCTGGACCCGCTGGTTGGGCGCGAGGGCGAAGTCGAGCGCGTCATTCAGATTCTCTGCCGGCGGACAAAAAACAATCCAGTCCTTATCGGTGAGCCCGGCGTCGGAAAGACCGCCATCGTCGAAGGATTGGCGCAACGCATTTCGGATGGCGACGTTCCGCCCTTCCTTGCCGACAAGCGCATCCTTTCGCTGGACCTTTCCTTGATCGTCGCCGGAACAAAATACCGCGGCCAATTCGAAGAACGGCTCAAGACCATCATGAAGGAGTTGATGGAGAGCCAGAACTCCATCGTGTTTATCGACGAATTGCACACGCTGGTCGGCGCGGGCTCCGCGGAAGGCTCGCTGGACGCTGCCAACATCTTGAAGCCGGCTCTTTCGCGCGGAGAGATTCAGTGCATCGGCGCGACCACGCCGGGCGAATACCGCAAATCTGTAGAAAAGGACCGTTCGCTCGAGCGCCGCTTCCAGGCCGTCAAAGTCCCGGCACCTAATGAAGAAGAAGCTGTCCAGGTCATCCAGGGCGTGCGCGAGCGCTACGAGAAGTTTCACGCTGTGAGCTATACCGATGAAGCGCTGCGCTACTCTGTTTATCTTTCAAACCGCTACATTCCAGACCGCTTTCTTCCCGACAAGGCTATCGACCTGATTGACGAAGCCGGCGCGCGCGTAAAGCTCCGCCAGGCTACCGTTCCCGAAGAAGTCGGCGAAGTTCAGAAGCGCGTCAAGTTCATCACCCACCGTATGGAAACGGCCATCGCCAATCACGAATTTGAGAAGGCGCGTTTTTATTCCGAGGAAGAGCGCAAGGAAAAAGAGAACCTGCGCACCCTTCGTGAACGCTACAAGCTGGATGATGCTTCAACCGGTATCGTCTCGCGCGAAGACATCGAAGAAGTGGTCTCGCGCTGGACCGGCATCGGCGTCACCTCCATCAAAGAAGATGAGCAACAGAAACTTCTGCGCATCGAGCCGGAGCTGCACAAGCGCGTCATCAGCCAGGACAAAGCCATCACCGCCCTGGCGCGCGCCATTCGCCGCAGCCGTGCAGGCCTCAAGTCCCCGTTGCGTCCAGTGGGGTGCTTCTTCTTCCTTGGGCCCACGGGCGTCGGCAAGACGGAAGTCGCCCGCCGCCTCGCGGAGTTTTTGTTTGGTTCGGAGAAGTCGTTGGTACGCTTCGACATGTCGGAGTTCATGGAAAAGCATTCCGTTTCGAAGCTCATCGGCGCGCCTCCGGGGTATGTGGGCTACGAAGAAGGCGGGCAGTTGACGGAGCGCGTCCGCCGGACGCCTTACTCAGTCATCCTTCTGGATGAAATCGAGAAGGCCCATCCGGACGTGTTCAACATATTGCTGCAAGTGTTCGAAGACGGGCAATTGACGGATGGTCTGGGCAACACCGTGGATTTCCGCAACACCATCATCATCATGACTTCCAATCTGGGCGCGCGGCACTTGCAGAGGCGCACGTCCATCGGTTTCCAGTCAGGAGCCGATGAAGCGAGCCAGAAGTCCATCGAAGAAATGGTGATGAACGAAGTAAAGCGGGCGTTCAATCCGGAGTTTCTCAATCGGCTCGACGAAGTGATTATTTTCAACGCTCTCGGCGACGAAGACTTGCTCCGCATCATCGATTTGCTGGTGGGCCAGCTGAACGACACGCTGATCCACCGGCAGGTCCAGATAGTGCTGTCGCCGGAAGCACGCCAGTGGATCCTCGAGAAAACGTGTGCGGACCGTAACTATGGGGCACGGCCGCTGCGGCGGGCTCTTCAGAAATATGTCGAAGATCCGCTCTCGGAGGCGCTCATCCAAGGAGGAATCCAGAGGCCCGCGACGCTGCAAATCTACGTCGCCGGAGAAGCCTTGGGCTTCCGTCCCGTGGTTGAGGCAACCCCGGTTATCCACTAGCGAATCTGACACAACGCACGGATGACCTCGACCAGGTCGGGGTCAGCAGACGACCGGCCCACACCGGGTTCGGCGGGAGAATAACAAATTGTGTTTCGGGGGCGCGGCCCTGAAGACCTCACGGGCCGCTTATAAGAGAGTCTGTTTGCCGTTCGGAGTTTTGGCGTTTCGGGTCACCTGGATCGCGGCGTTCTTTCTTTTTCTCGCGGCCGGCTCACCAGCAGTGACGCAAATAAGCCTGCTCGCAGGTCCGTCTGCATCCGCCGACGCGGGAGCCTTGTCCCTCCCCTATGATTCTTCGATGGCCGAAAAAGGTACTTCCGCCGAGCCGGCAGGCGCCCCACAAGGTGCGCAGCAAGCGCCAGACAGCCCGTCGCCGGGAGTGATTGAACGCATCGAATTCCTGGGCAACCGCCGAATCCGCAGCGACACTTTAAAGGCGCGCGTTTTCAGCCGCGAAGGCGATGCGTACAATGAAGAGACACTGCGCCGGGATTTTCAGGCGCTATGGAACACGCAGTTTTTCGAGGATGTGAAGCTGCGCGTCGAAGACTCACCCGACAGGCCGGACGGCAAGATCATCATTTTCGATGTCAAGGAACGCCCGCAAATCCGGCGCATCCGCTATGAAGGTAATCATTCGATATCCGAATCGGACATTCTCGACCGGTTTAAGGAGCGGAAAGTCGGGCTGTCCGTTGAGAGCCCGTTCGACCCCACGAAAATCAAGAAGGCCGAGGTGGTGCTGAAGGAATTGGAGGGAGAACACGGCCGGCAATTTGCAAAAGTCACTCCGCAGTACGAGCGCATCGCTTCAAGCAACGCGGTCATACTGGTCTTCAAGATTGACGAAGGTCCCAAGGTTAAGGTCGGCAAGATCAAGTTTGTGGGAAACCATGCGTTCAGCGACCGCAAGCTAATCCGCGCCATGAAACACGACCGCCCATACGGAATTCCGCTGTACTACTGGGACATCCCGGTACTAAGCAAGACTTACGACCGCGAAAAACTAAACGAGGACCTGGAAGTCGGCTGTCGCGGCCTGTACCAGGACAACGGCTACTTCCGCGCCGTCTGCGCCGGAAACGGCCCGATTCTGGAGAATGTGGACGTTCCTCACAAAGGGGTCCCGCTGCCGGGCCTACGGCCGCACGTCGGCAAGGCCGTGAATATTACGATCAAGATCGAAGAGGGCGAACGCTACCACATGGGAACGCTCAAAATCGTCAGTTCCGATCCGGACAAGGCCTTGTCGCTCAAAGTAGAGCCTCTCAAGGCTCTTTTCCCGATGAAGGAAGGCGACATCCTGAATGTGGACAAGCTCCGCAAAGCCCTCAAGAACTACACAGACGCGTATGGTCAGTATGGATTCATCGATTTTACTGCCGAGCCGGATTTTGACATTGACGATGCCGCAAAGAAGATTAACCTCACGCTGCACTTCGATGAGCAGAAGCAATACTACGTCCGCCGCATCAATATCAGCGGCAACACCACCACGCGCGACAAAGTCATCCGCCGCGAACTACTGATCGATGAAGGCCAGCTCTTCAATAAGCGCTATTGGGACATCAGTATTCTGCGGCTCAACCAGCTCAACTATTTCGACAAGATCGAAGCCGACAAGGCCGTCGAGCTCCAGAAGAATTCAAAAGACGGCACCGTGGACATCAATCTCAAGCTCAGAGAGAAGGGTAAACAATCCATCGGCCTGCAAGGTGGCGTCAGCGGCTTGGCGGGCGGCTTTATTGGACTCACCTATCAAACCAACAACTTCTTGGGCTTGGGCGAAACGCTCACGCTGTCAGCGCAATTCGGCGCCTACCAGCGCACCTTGCAATTCGGCTTCACGGAACCTTATCTGTTTGACCGCCCGATTTCGACCGGATTCACGGTCTTCTCGAGTAAGTACAATTTCAACCAAGCCCAACAGGAGGCGCAGCTTCTCGGGCAGCAGGTCAGCGTCAACCCGCAATACATCCAGGATTACGATCAGAACAGCACCGGATTTACGGCCTTCGCCAGCTACCCGCTCAAGCGCTTCTCTTTCGCCCGGATCGGCCTGACCTACGGGCTGACGCACACCAATATCACGGCGTTCAACGCGGCCTCCACTCTCTTGTTTGAACAATTGCAATTCCGCGCCATCGCCGGGCCCAGCGCGCTCAATGGGATTGTCTCCAGCACCATCACACCCTCGATCAGTTACAACACCATCGACAACCCAATTAATGCGACAAAAGGCAAAAGTTTCTTCTTTTCCACATCCTTCCAGGGCGGGCCCTTGGGCGGCAACGTAAAAACGTTCACCAACGTCTTCGACATCAAATATTTACATCCCATCAACA
>DATDHE010000564.1:0-5535 GCA_036521695.1 Candidatus Acidiferrum sp.
ACTCATAGGAACTCCCCTTGAACGGCGTGGAACTTTTTCTCCCGCACCGATCACATACGCGGACAATTTTCTAACAATCTCGCAGTGGTACTGCCGACGGCGGGCAGGCTTCCTCAACTCATTTGCTGGCGAGAAGACTTCCTCCCGATGCAGACGCCGGTCGAGGAAAACCTATCATTCCACGACCACTTTCCAACTGGTATTGGGGTCGAACTCCGTCATTGCCGCTGCGGTTTCTGTCGTGGTTTTCCCCAAGTCCTTTTGCAGCAGCACGCCATCCTGATTGATCATGAATGTCATCACCCCCGTATTGCCGTATTCGGCTGGATAGGCGATGAAGGCGAATCCAGCGACCATCTTCCCGTCGACCAGGTAGTCCTTCGCGCCGCCTGGAGCTTGACTGCCTTGACGGCTCAGCATATGGAAATAGTAGCCATGAAAGGGCGAGTGCGAGTTCGGCCTTGCGCTATATCCTTCTGTGGTTGCAAATGCTACCAGCGGCCCCAGCGGACTCCTTGGTTGACCCTCCGGCGAATCCCAGTACAAACCGTTCTGTTGGCCAGCGTCACTGATGAACTTCACTGCGTAATGATTCGCCGTTCCGTCATCGTGAGACCGCGCGAAATACTCTGCTTGAGCGTCTGCCAGCGCTCCACAAACGTCGATGACTGCCAGTTCATTCCTGCCAATACGGCGCGTCAGAATCTCATCCTTTCCGGCAACCGCGTCGAAATACCACTGGCCCGCGCCATTCTTTTTTAGCGGGATCGGGAAGGCAAAATTGTCTGCTCCGATTAGCAGGATTTGAGCTCCATCAGGCATCTTGCGCCAACGGTGCATCACCCCGTAGGCTGCCACAAAAGCGTCGACGGTGGCCTTGTCCTGCACGGCATCGCCGGAAGAGATGATCTCTTTCGATTCCGGACCAAAAACTGCTAGCACTGCGTTCGGATCTCCTGACTTTGCCGCAGCCAGCAGCCCGTCGCCTGCCTCGTCCGGGGAAGAAAACACTTTGAAGGACGATTTGCCGGAGGTGCTACAGCCGGCAAGTGGAACGACTAGCACCAGAAGTAGGAACCGGACTGTGGTAGAAATCCTGTGAATTGCCCGCGACATACCTTTCCTCCAAACATCCGCTATAAGGAATTTCAACCCGCACATCAACTCAACCTCATCTGCGGCTACAGATCTGGGCTCACTTGCGGCCGCCCCAGCCACCACCGCCGCCCCTGCTCATCGAACCACGAGCACTTTCCGATCTGGATCCCCAGCCTCCGCCGCTGCTTCCGCTAAAGGCCGACGAGCCGCTGCTCTTTTCCTGCCCTCCCCAGCCCTTCGAAGCGTTATAACTGCTCGCCGAAGATCCACCCTTCTGACTCCATCCGTTCCCAGTGTTGCTATAGGCCTTGCCGTTCGCTGTCGCATACTTGTTACCGTTTGCGGTTTGAGCCACCGCTCCGCTGTTGTACTTACCCGACGCTCCAGCAGCCTTGCCGCCGTTCGAGGTTTGTATCGACCCCGTTGTTCCTTGCGACGTCGTTTGATGCTGACTGTATGCAGTGTTGCCGTTTTTCGAAACCGTCGAGCTTCCCCAGCTCCCATTGGCATTGGAGCCTTGCTCCGTGGTGCCGTATGCTCCAGTCCGTGGGTTGTACGCTTGACCGACACTCTGGCTGCCGTACCCGTTCGAGACCGTGCCACCACGTGCGTAAGTCCCGGTGGACGGGTTGTAGCCAGAGCTATAGTGGGCGGCGCCGTTGGGACCATACACCGACCCGCTCGAACCGTAGTACCCGCCATGCCATGCGCTGTTTCCGTAGTACGCCCCGCCGTGGTACACCACCGTAGTGCTGCCGTGCCAGCCGCAGTTCCAACTGCTATATCCCCAGGCGCAACAACTACTGCTCATCATCGCGCCCACCGCAATGCCAACTCCAAACGCAATCACGGCAGTCGCCGCAACGGGAGGAGCCACATATGCGGGAGTCACATAGGGATAGCCATAGACCACCGCGGGGTTGTACATGGGAACGTATACCACCTGCGGATTCACAGGTTGAATCACGATGACTTGCGGCGATTGCTGGACGACCGTTAGCTGTGACCCTGATTTCAAATTGCCTGCAGCCAATGCTTTCGCGCGCAAAAATTGGATGGCCGACATCACATCCGCACCCTGAGTGTGATACGCCTCTCCGAGAGATGAAGTCCAACTAAGGTTCGTGGCCATGTTGGCAAGCACGGAAGGAAACTGTGTGAGAGCCTTCACACTGGGATCCCACGGTTGCCCGTCCACCGTCTGCATGAGAGTTTTTCCCGTAAGGTTGCTGTTCTGCTGAAGCCAGCTGGCAGCGCTAGCGACCTGGTCTGGAAAGGTCGCAGCTCCAAGAACCTGCGCGACGAGGGAGTCCGGGTAAAGTGCGATGGGCGCCATCAGTTGTTGCAACTCCTCGGCAGACAACGGCACGCCCTGCCCGGAATATCCCGAACCTGTTTGCTGTGCTTGCGCTTCCAATGACGCCGTGCCGATAGCCAGCAGGAGAGACAGCGTTGCTGACAAAAGCTGTTTCGTGAAGTTCCTGATCATAATTCTTCTCTCCACTTCTTCCTCCTCAATGAGAATCCGCAGTTCTCTCCCGACTCCGAGAGAATCCAATGAGTGGCACAGCTCGCCGCATACACGAGCTTTCCGAAAGTGGCTCCCAGGGGGGCATGCACAACCGCCTCGGCTATCTTCGGTGAGAGGCTTGGGGCATGCTAGTGTCAGTTTTGACAGAGCGCGTCGAGCCAATTCTTTCGCGCTGCTGTCCATGCAGAGCGCTCGCGGGGCTCCATAACATAACACTGAGACCAACCAGCTCATGATGACCGGACGATTGCCGAACTCGACGGATACAGGAGGATACGTTTAACGCAGGAGCGAACCGCGATGGCCTGTAAGTTTTGACAGTAGGAGGCAGTGGCACTTTTATGAAAACCTGATCACATGCGCAAGTCTTTGTCAGGATGTTTGTATTCGAGGAGGAATTCCATGCGATTAGCCGCCGTATGTCTGTTAGTGCCCGTCCTGCTCCCGTCAGCGAGCCGAGCACAGGCTCCCGTATTCGCGATTGCGCCGGAACAAAGCTCGGTTAAGTTCTTTGTGAAGGCATCGGTGGCGCTGGAGGGTACTTTTCAGAAGTGGGATGCCACTCTGACATTCACGTCTACCGACGTCACGACAGGCGTTTTGGACATTAAGATTCAGGCAGACAGCGTGAATACCGGAAGTGGCATGAAAGACGGCAAACTGAAGAGCAAAGATTTCTTCGACGCCAAGCAGGATCCGCTGATCACGTTTCTCTCAAAGAAAATTGTGCAGACCGGTCCCACCACGTTCGAAGTGCAAGGCGACTTTACGATCCGCGGAGTCTCTAAACCCGAGACGCTGACGCTGACGGTTAGCGGCGAAGGGACGGGCGCAGGCCAGATCAAAGGGACAATGGCCTTCGACCGCAAGGAGTTCGGCATGAATAGCGGCATTCCTTTCATCAGAATAGCCGACCGCGTTGAGGTGACGGTCGACCTCACAGCCAAGCGCGTCAGCGGGCCTCCTGTGGCCCTTAAGCAATAGCCTTAAGCAATAGCCAATGAATGAAAAGCGAGGACGAGCGAGCCGAACTCAATGCTTCATGAAAATGATGGCTTGGCTTCTTGCTTCTTGCCAACGCGTCTGTACTCTACGGAGTGCACGCATGTTCAGAAACAATTCGTTTGTTAAAGAAGATTCGCGAATACCGGGTTTCATTCTAAGGTTGGCTCAGACTAACGCTATTCTTCCATCACGTACTTGACGAAGCTTGGATTGTCGTGCAACAGAAGTGGAACGGCCCCTTCGGAAAAATAGATCCAAGCGTGTAAATCCCATTGTTCACTGTCGTCATGGAAGTCCCGTTCCCACAGAGCTGCATGGAAGACTTCGTGCTGGAGCGCTTGAATGTTTCTAAAACGATCTTGGCTTCGGGCGATGGAGATTGTTTTTTGTTCGTAGTCGGTGACACCCTCTCCCTGTAAGTCCCCATACGCGGTGGTCGGCTCGTGGAAAGAGATCACATACGTCACGCATGGACGATCCTTTAAGCCGCAAATACGGATAGAGGTAGGCGGCGGAGCATACGCTTTAGCCGAACTGGCAGGTCTCCATGACCCCAGCAAAACACCGCCAAGGAGAGCCACCGCTAGCGACATAAAATAAAAAAGTCTCATCGGAGCGTGAGTGTAAACTCGGATGATGTTCAACCATGAGTTGCCGTTGAACTGTCAGAATTGACAGACCCTTTCGGGGAGTGATGTTTTCGCCCAAATCCGGGCTAGAGCATGGGTTGTCTCTCGGTCTAGTCTGAATGCGCTCCGCCACTCGAAAGACGAACGAAGGATTCGTCGCTGTTAGCGTGGGCAGGTAGCCTTGCTCGATGGATATGCGAGGCAGGTCCACAGTGCTTGAGGTCGATTCAGCGATTCACGAGCAGATCGAACTAACGGCTGCAATGAGAGATCACGCACCTTTCCGAAGTTGGTCAGAGCTCAGAAAAACACAAGATTATTTGCCGCTCTTATTTCTCGGAGAGGCTTTCTGCAGTGTCGAGAGCAATCCCTTGGCGCAATCTGGCACTGGAACAGCCTTATCGAAGACAATCGATCTAGCGCTAACTTCCTTGCCGTACAGGTTTTTGTTGGCGCCATTGTCGGGGCGAAGAGTGGAACCTGCCAGGGAGATGCCCGCAAAGAGTCCGCGAGCGCGTGAATAGGAAAGGATTTCGGCACGCAGAGCGACATCCGTTTCCGCAGAGGCAGTGCGTCCAACCGGGCCGGCCGCGGCGGTGGCGTCACCGCCAATCTTGACCTTGCTGCTGAGAATGCTGGTAGCCGAACGGGGGCTCATGAGCAGCAGAACGAAATCGGTCGCATTGCCCCCGAGCTGCAAGCCCGCGCTGCCGCCTTCGAGGGCCATCATCGCAGGGGCGCTCCAGGAGCCATGAAACGTGGAGCCGCCTCGACACGTCATCACCCCACGTCCGTAACTGCCTCCAAAGCCGATGGCAAACTTCAGGACGGAAGGTAAAACAACGACGCAATCGGCCTTGTCGAGAACGCTCTGCGGAATGCTGTCCGGGGCATCGAGAATCTCCTGTAGCACTTTTCCAGCGTTTTCGACGCGATCAGCTTCTTTGTCCTGCGCCGCAACTGGCAGCGCCATTGCCGAAATCAATCCAAGACTGAGCCAAAGGTGTTTCATAAATTCTCCTTTAATCCACTGAGTGCAGCGCACCTGGGCTGATCTGAGGTCTGAGTTCGTTTTTGCCAAGAAGCGTCTGCCATCCTCGCATTAATGCATGGCTAATGACCCCTTTGCTCCCTCCGCGGACAGCCTTGCTCTCTCCCTCACAAAACGTCCGTGGATGGAAAATCCATTTTGCCTGCTGGTCCTCCACTATTTTTTGTCCCACACGGCGATCCTCCGGGTTGCGCTGATGCTGTCACTGACAGGAACGCGAT
>DATDHE010000565.1:0-9967 GCA_036521695.1 Candidatus Acidiferrum sp.
GCCTCTTTGGCAACCGGTACCCCGGTACGCTTGCTTCCTGAAAATTCCATCATCCATAATCACAAGTACTTGGCATTGTGCATCGAGGTGCCTCCTCGCGTTGCCGCACTGCTGTCCCTGTGTGCGACCGTTGAGGTTTCAGGTTTCTCTTGACGCACAAATTGCTTCACCGTTTTTGTACGTTGCAACGGAGCCGTCCGTGTTCGGGACGGAGAATTGACCGAGGCCTTGACCAACCAGAGCTTCATCGCACTGGCATTGCTGGCGGCTACTTCTTTAGTGGCCGGCTTCTTCGCCTACATTTACCAGCTCAAGCGCCGGCCCTACCTCCTTTACTGGACTGCCGGATGGGCGATGGTCGCTCTCAGCTACATCGGGCCAGCTATCTCCCAGGGCATTCACTCGTGGCCCTTGCAGACCGCGCTCGATCAATTGCTTTATGCCGCCGCGGGAATCTTTTTCTTTCTTGGCGCCCAGCTTTACGCAGGGCGTCAACTTTGGACAATTCAGGCTGCCGCAGCCGGCGGCGTGCTCGTGTTTTGGGCCGGTGCCGTTTCTCTCGGCTGGTTCAACTTTCCGCTGATTCTTCCTGCTGCCGCGATTTTTCTCGCCGTCGCCTACATCTTCTGGCAAGAGAGTCGCCGTCAGGAAACACTCGCCGACTGGCTTCTCGCTGTCACCTTTGTCGTATGGGCCGTCGTTGGAGTAACTTTCTCCTTCTTCCGTGCCGCTCCGTTTTTCCGCGATATCAGCTTCCAAACTGCCGCCGCCGTTCCCTCTGCGTTCGTCGCCATGCTCATGGTGATGGCGCTCTACGAGGAGGAAAAGCGCCGCGTGGAGCGCAATATGTTGGCGCTCTCCAATCTCAATCTCGCCACCTCGAGTTTTGTGGGCGGAGAAATTCAGCGCATGCTTTCTCAGGCACTCGATCGCGTCCTGGGAGTCGTGCGGCTTCCCGCTGGCGCGCTCTTCCTTCATCATGGCGATCCTCAAGGTCCCACGTCCGTCGTCGCTGTCGGCTTGAGTGATAATTTCTGCCGCACCGCACAGGAACAGGGGCTCGACGATTATCTCGTTGGCCTCGTCTCGCGTCTCGGCGGCTTACTCGGTTTCCGTGATCTTCGCAATGACGACACTGTCGCCGC
Source organism: Candidatus Acidiferrum sp. (assembly GCA_036521695.1). Classification (GTDB taxonomy): domain Bacteria; phylum Acidobacteriota; class Terriglobia; order Acidiferrales; family UBA7541; genus Acidiferrum. The sequence goes on from DATDHE010000565.1 coordinate 1,146, forward strand.
GCTCGAGCGCGAAGAGCCCATTCGCCGTTTCCGCCAGCTCGCTCTTGCGCAAGGTCTGCGCAGCATCGTGGCCATCAGCTTACAAGCCAAGGAGCATGCTTTTGGCGTGCTTCTGCTCGGCACGCCAGACAGCCGCCGCTTTACTCCCGCCGAATACCGCCTGCTGCTCGCTCTCGGCCACCAAATCGGCATGGCCGTCGAAAATAGTTACCTCATCCAGCAGACATCCCGCCGGTCCGAGGAGCTTCACGTCCTCAACGAGATTGGCCGCGCTCTCAGCTCCACGCTGAACAAGGAAGATCTGCTCCGCAAGGTTTGGGAAGAGCTTCGCCGCCTCTTTGACGTTGAAAATTTTTACATCGGCTCTCTTAACCCTCTTCGCGATGAAATGCAGTTCGACATAGAAGTGACTGGCGGAACAATGAAGCCTCCGCGCAGTCGGCCAGCCGGGAACTATCTCACGGAATACATTATTCGGACGCGCCAACCCGTGCTTATCCGCGAAAACTATGCCGCGGAAGTCAAGAAACTCGGCGTCGAGCCCATTCTCCAGAACGGCTGCTTCTGCGGCGTACCGCTCGTCGCTTACGATCACGCGATCGGCGCCATGGCAGTTTTTTCGGAAAACGAGCGCGTATTTGACGAAGGGCACCTCGAGCTCATGCGCGTGCTCGCCAGCGAAGCGAGTATCGCCATTGAAAACGCACGGCTCTTCCACGAAGAGCGTACCAAGGCGCGTCATCTCTCGCTGCTCAACACCATCTCTCGCAACGCCATTGCGACGCTCAATCCCGATGAGATGCTCGCCAAGATTGCCGAACAGCTCGAAGCTGGGCTAACTTACGATCACATCGGCATCAGCGTGCTCGAATACGCGACGCGCGAGCTCGTTGTCCAAGCCGAAGCCGGCGCTCGCCGCGGTGCTCTCGGCCGCCGCATTCCCCTTGGCAATGGCCTCATTGGCCATGTCGCTCGCACCGGCCAACTAGCGGACTTCCAGTCTTCCACCTCGGTTGAGTCCCCGCACAAACCGCTCTTGCCGGACTCCGCCGCTGCCATAGCTCTTCCGGTGTTCTATGCCGAACAGCTTCACGGCGTCTTGTATGTCGAATCTTCGTTCCACGTGGAATTCTCCGAAGAAGAGATTCTCCTTCTTCGTACCCTTGCTGACCTCATTGCCGGCGCTCTGCACAACTCCCAGTCCTTCCAGAAGGCTCAGGAGCAGGCCATTACCGACGGCCTCACCGGCGTCAAGACCCACCGCTTTTTCATGGAAGCCCTTTCCGCCGAATGGAAACGCTCCACGCGTGCGGGCCGCGCCTTCGCACTCGTACTGATGGACCTCGATCGCTTCAAGTTCGTCAATGATTTTTACGGACACCTCGAAGGGGACCTCGTTCTCCAGCGCGTCGGCCACATCCTCGAAACGAATTGTCGTCGTTCCGATGTCGTGGCCCGCTATGGCGGCGACGAATTCGTCATCCTGATGCCAGAGACCAACATGGAGCATGCCCGGCAGCTTGCCACCAAGCTGCGCGGCTGGGTTTCCGCGGATCCGCTATTGCGCGAAAAAAACATTAGCGCCAGCTTTGGTATCGCCTGCTATCCGCTCCACGGCTCTTCGCCGCAGGAGCTTATCCAGGTCGCCGACGCTTCCATGTATTTGTCCAAGCATCAGGGCGGAAATGCCGTTTCCACGGCCGATCATTTCGATCCCAACGAAGCGAAAAAATGGAAGCGCGATGTGCTCGAGGCTTATCTCGGCGTGACCCTCAAGCGCCTCTTTGCAACTGGTCCGGAAGCCTTTGAAGAGATTTACTCGCGCCTCAAACAATTCACAGAGTCGCTCGCCACCACCGAGGTTCCCAACACCAAGCCCACGGTACCTTCGTCCACGCGAGGCCCGGAAGGCCTGCCTCAGGCCGTCCTGGATACGGTTACGTCTCTCGCTTTCGCCATCGACGCAAAGGATCACTACACCCAGGGACACTCACAAAAGGTTTCGGCCTATGCCGCTCTCATCGCCGAATCTCTCAATATGAGCGACGCGGAGATTGAGGAGATTCGCCTTGGAGGCGTGCTCCACGACATCGGGAAGGTCGCCATCCCCGAAGGAATCTTAAACAAGAGCGGCCCGCTCAATCCCGACGAATGGGAAACGATGAAGTCCCACGTAAAATTCGGCGCCAAGATTCTGGATCCTCTTGCTCCGCTGGCCCGCATTCGCGATATGGTTCTGCATCACCACGAATTTTTCGATGGCTCCGGGTATCCCGACGCTCTCTGTGGCGAAGCCATCCCGCTGGGCGCCCGCATCATCGCGGTGGCCGATGCCTACGACACGATCACCAGCGATCGTACCTACAAAAAAGGCCGCAGCTCTCTCGAAGCCCTCGCTGAGCTCGAGCGCTGCGCCAACGCGCAGTTCGACGGCGCCATCGTGCAAGTCTTTGTCCGTACGATGCGCCAGCTCCCGAATCCCATCATCGAAGTCGCCACCACCGCCCCCCGCAACTCTTAGCTCTGGCACTGGCCTCCTCTGAAGCTGCTATCGTTTCTTGCTCTCTCCCCGTCCAAGCACTCATGAAGCGCCGCAATCTCACTATTCTATTGTTTCTCTTGGCCTCAACGGCCGCGCCGATTCTCGCCACTACCTATTCCGGGACGGCGTTCAAAAAGCTCCTGTCCCTCGCGGGCGAGTGGGAAGGAAAAGATGAGCACGGCATGGTTGTAAAAACGATCTTCAAACCAATGGCCTCGAACACCGCCGTCATGGAGACGCTTGCCATGTCCGGCATGGACGAGATGGTCTCGCTCTACAGCGTCGACCAGGATTCCATTGCTCTCGTCCACTATTGCCCCACGAACAATCAACCCCGCATGCGAGCAACTCCTGACTCTGAAGACGTCAAAGACCTCGTCTTTGAATTTCAAGGCGCGGGAAATCTCAAGTCACCCTCCGCGGGACATCAGCACCGCCTCGTCATCCGCTTCGACGACGCCAACCACATAACGGAAACCTGGACCTGGCGTCAAAACGACAAAGACACCCTCCTGGTCTTTCACCTAACGCGCAAGTAAGCGGGATGCAGGGACGCGAATTGACTTGGTGCGGCCTGAACTTGACCGCCGTCGGCCCTTGCGGAATGTGGATTGGGCTATTTCGGGAAAAAGCGATTCACACTAGTTTGCCCCTAGAACTGCCGATAAGAATGGTGTGCATCTGCGACCAGGAGCGCCACCGATCCTCGAGCCTACCAACAAGATGTCGCATTTGCGCCGAAGTCAGCGTGTGTGCCTGAGGCTTCCCATTGTAGTGCTCAGAGAGGGACCCGGGACAAACGTGGCCTCGGAAGAGACTCATACCCTCATCGTGAATGCACATGGGGCGCTCATACAGTTGGCCTCGCCCGCGCGTTGCCGGGGCGCATTTCCAAATGCAAATTCTCCTCACCGCGTGTCGAGATCCACATCCTTGATCGGCAAGTCCCAATGCGCGTCAAGAATCTCGAATCGCCTCTGTTCTTCTTTCTTGTACGTTTCCTGATCTGGATAGAGTTGCTTGAGGAGGGCCGCGCTGTCGAAATTGTCATTGGCGATTGCCGCATTCTTATACACGATGGTCACCCGGAAGTCCCAGCGGCCGTCTTCCGTCGTGTGATACCTCGGAGCCACCATGCTCACCTTCAACATGCGCCCCAATTCGATCTCTTTTTTCAATAGCGGGTAATGATTCTTCTTGAACAGTGCGAGGAATTCGTCGGCGTGTCCCCACTTAGCCTTGTAGTAGTACTCGATCACAACTGGCTGGCCGTTCCCTTCGCTCGCCGCCGCGCTCTGTGCGGCCCTCGCCCGGTCGTGTCCCGTCCAGAGCACGGCCATCAGCGCGATTCCTACCCATCTCATCACGCGGTCTTTTCTCCTTAGCATAGTTTTCCTCCGTCTGGTCTCCCTGCTAGGCCACCTATCCTAACCCTATTTGCACGGGCGCGAACTCCCCTAGGTCCTCTCCGGGGGCTTCTAAAGCCAAATCGAAACGGCTCCTGCTATCCTTATAACTCTTGAATGACTTGAAATCTCATGGAGGCAAAATGCAAACGGCATCCATAAAGTGGATTGGCGAGGAGAAATTTGTGGCCAGCAGTCCTTCCGGCCACCTCATGGCCATCGATTCCGACCGCACTTCCAACAAAGCCCCCGGCCCGATGGAGCTTGTCCTCATGGCGCTCGGCGCGTGCACGGCCACTGATGTGGTCAGCATTCTAAAGAAAAAACGGCAGAAACTCGAGGCTCTCGAAGTCATCTGCTCCGGCGAGCGCGCCTCCGAGCCGCCCACTGTATGGAAAAAACTCGAAATTCTTTATCGCCTCCACGGTTCGCTCGACGAAGCCGCCGTGAAACACGCCATCGAGCTCAGCGAACAAAAATATTGCTCCGTTTCGGCCATGCTCCAAAAAACCGCTACGCTCACCTGGCGCCACGAAATTCTCCCGCCCACGGAATGATTTCTCGCGCGCAGTCTGCTTTCCAGCGTACCGATCCGCTATGCCATCGCCTTTCCTTGTTTCCTACTCTCTTGCCTTGTCACCCCGCATCCGCATCGCATAGAATTTCGGATTCGATTGGTTTGCGCTAGCTCTCAAGGAGAGACATGTCCCACCGCATCGCAGCTAAAATCACGGGCGTCGCCGGCTATCTCCCCCCAAAAGTCCTCACAAATGCCGACCTTGAGAAAATGGTCGCCACCAGCGACGAATGGATTCGCAGCCGCACCGGCATCCGAGAACGTCACATTGCCGAAAAGGGTACGGCCAGTTCGCATCTCGCCACAGAAGCCGCAAAAGCCCTTCTGGCGCAGACCAAAACTGACCCCGCCGACATCGACATGATCGTCGTGGCCAGCGTTACGCCGGACATGATGTTTCCGGCCACCGCCTGCCTCGTGCAGGACCGCATCGGCGCAAAAAAGGCCTGGGGTTTCGATCTATCCGCGGCGTGTTCAGGATTTGCGTACGCTCTCACCGTCGGCGCGCAATTTGTCAGCTCGGGCGCCCACAAAAAAGTCTTGGTTATCGGCAGCGACGCCATGAGCACCATCCTGGATTACACCGACCGCGCCACCTGCATTCTATTTGGCGATGGCGCCGGCGCGGTGCTGCTTGAACCCGCCGGCGACAGCGAGGGTATTCTCGACTTCGAACACGATGTCGACGGGTCTGGCGGCCAATTCCTTTATATGCCCGGCGGCGGTTCCCTGCATCCTGCAACGGCGGAGACCGTAGAAAAAAAGATGCACTACGTCCACCAAGAAGGTTCGCAGGTCTTCAAGTACGCCGCTCGCCGCATGGCGGAACTGTCTACAAGACTTCTCGAACGTAACGGCTTCACCAAAGACGATCTCGCTCTGCTGGTCCCCCATCAGGCCAACCTGCGCATCATTCGTGCCGCGCAAGAGCGCCTCGGCGTTGATGATTCCAAAGTGCTGGTGAACATCGATCGCTTCGCCAACACCACCGCCGGTACGATTCCCCTCGGCTTGTGCGATGGTGTCGAACAAGGCCGCCTCCGCAAGGGCCACCTGGTGCTCATCGTCACGGTTGGAGCCGGCTACACCACCGGCGGCGTCCTCCTCCGATGGGCCTATTAGCCAGTCCTTTGGCCTACGTGGAAGGAACCTTTCATGCCCGCGAAGAAAAAATGCGACATTCCCGCAGAAAAACAAGCCCTATACGACAAGCTCATCGCCACCAATCCAAAAATCGCGCGCAAAGGCGCGGCTAATCCCTACACCTCGCTCAACGGCCATATGTTCACTTATTTGAACCCGTCAGGGACTTTGGCTCTGCGGCTTCCAGAAAAAGAAAGAGAAGAGTTTCTGAAGAAGTATAAGACCACCCTTTTTGAGGCCTACGGAGTCGTCATGAAAGAATATGTAACGGTTCCAGATTCCCTGTTGAAGAACACAAAAGAGCTGCGCAAGTACTTCGAACTAAGCTATGCCTATATCGATACCCTGAAGCCCAAACCCACCAAGAAGAAGTCCTGACGGTCATATCATTTCACCGATCTGGATACTCCGCTGGTGGATTCTCAGTAGAAAGAACAAGCAGCTTGCCTTACCGCGGGCTGCCGGCCTTGCGGATGTAGATTTGCCCCTGAAAATTTGTAAACTGATATTCGGGCCCACCGCCGTTGATTGTTCCGTGTACCGTCTTGTCGATTTTCACGCGGTACTTGCCGCCTTTGCCGCGGCCGTCTTCGACTTCCTGTTTTGGCGCGGATGCCTGGAGCTGCACGTCAAAATCGCTGAACACATCTCCGCGGTCGGAGCGAATGCTTACGTTGGCTTTAACGTCCGCGGGAAATGTTACGTCAATATCTCCGTTCAACGAACTGAACGCCATCGGCTTCTGGGCATTCACTTTTGCAAAGGTCGCGTGCACGTGTTCGTTCAACGCATGCGCCACCGCGCTTCCGGAAATATTGTTGAGCGTGACCGCGCCGTTTACGTCGTCCACATCGATCTCGCCTTCCACGCCCGTGACCGTGATGTCCCCATCATTCACAGCCCGCAGCTTAACCGACGTGTGCACCGGCACGGAAATCGTCAGGTCAATCGTGCGCGCGTAAGACTCCGTGCTAATGCGCACTTCATTGTTTTCCTCTTCAATCGAGAGGCCCGTGGTGGAAACATTAATCCGCTTCGGTCCGCCAGAGGGTTTCTCCCTCTCTTCATTCCGAGTCCGCGCTTCTACGATCACTTCTTTGCCGTCGTATGCCTTCACAGTGATGCCGCCGTTCACCATGCTGGCTTTAATGAACGCCGGCCGCGCTGGGTCGCTCAGATTCACGGACACTCGGTCGGGGCCGCTCTGCGCCTCAGCTAGCGGCGTCAACAACGCTACTCCCGCCATCACGCCCACAATCAACAACGATCGAAACGAATATGTTTGGTTATTCATGATTTTCCAGAATGCGAATATCTCCATTTAGATTTTCAACCTGAATCTCCGGACCGCCGGCATTCACGCGCGCTCCCGTGAAACGATCGGCCCGATAAACGACTTTCCCGCCTTTGTGTTCAGCCTGGATCGCGTGCACCGGCAGCGCCGTCACCGGAAAATCGCTGTAAATGCCTCCATTGAACGTCTTGAATCGAAAATCGGCGGACAAATCATGCGCGAAACGAAGCTCCACATTTCCGTTCACGGTCTTGAAATCGGAATTCTCGCGAGGATTTTGGCGGAACGAGACGATCACCGGTCCATTCACCGTCCGCACCGTGCCCGATCCCGCCATGTTGTCCATCTCAATGTCCCCGTTGACATTGCGCACCACAAAGCTGCCGTTTACGTTGCTCACCTTCACGCGCCCCTCGTTCACTGTTTTCACCTTGATATCGATATCCCGCGGCACATGCACATTGAAATCCATCTTGACGCGATACCCTTGGTCATCGCGCGAATGACGGCAATCGTCGCACTGACACCTAAACGGACCATTTACATAGAGCTTCAGCGCGCCATCTTCTTGTGTAACGTCCAGCGTCACTTCTTTTTTCGCTCGCTCCAGCTTTTCTTTCGACTCCGCTTGGTTCGTTCTCGCAACGGTCAGCTCCACCTTATCCGTCGTATCCGCAATCACTTCGATCGATCCCCACACGTTGTCAATTTCCAGTGACTTGCGTCCCGCAGCAGGCAACGTGAAAGACTTTTGTATCTTTTCCTCGTCCCGCGAAGGCAAGTAGCGGTCGTCGTCATCTCGATCCTTCGCGGATGCCGTTTCCGGCCCCATTGCTGCATACAAAAAGCCCGCTATGCTTTTACGCGAATGCCCACCTGCCATCTTGTTCGCTGGCAACAACGGCGAGAGAAGCGCCACCGCCATATACATCATCAAAATCGGAAATAAGGTTTTTCTGCGCACGCTCTACTCCTCAATTCAATTTGCTCAAGGCCCAATCTGCCCGCTGTTTCACCGTTGGATTCAAATTCGGCGTCTGCACAAAGTTGCGCAGCCGCTCTGCGGCATCAGGATCGCGCCATTCCAGCATCAAGTCGATCAAAGCCACCTGCACCAGCGGCGACTGCTGCTCCTGCAGTGCGTCCACAACTCCCTTGTGTACCTGCGGCTGTGCCCCGTGCCTGCTCAGCGCGTCGAGTGCCGCCAGCCGTACATCCACGCTGCCGTCGTACCTCAGGGTGTGCACCAGCGCGGACATCACTTGCGGATCGAGTTGATCTTCCCGCCGGCTGTAGCTCACGCCCTGCAGCCGTTCGCTCGCGGACTGCTGCTGCAGCATCGAGAGCACCACCATCTGCTTCATGTTCGTCAACTCGATGTGCATCGCCGCGATTTCGTCCTGGCTGGTGTTCGAGTGAACTGGTTTGTTCCCGAAATAATTCCCCGCGTTCACGCCCGCAAAAACGCCGATCACGAGCAGCGCCGCGCTCCACGCCACCGCCCCCACCGGCGAACGCAACCAATTCCACACGGAACCGCGCTTCTCTCGTTCTAATCCGGCCGACGCTTTATCGCTCCGCCCTGTCTGATATGCCTGCAGCATCGCTTCAAACCGCTCGCGCGACTCTCTACTCGGCTGCTCCACGGGCAGCAGCGACAGCTTCTTCCAGATCATCACCTCTTCGCGGCAATCCGCGCACTGTTCCATGTGCTCTTCCACCAAGTTGTCCTGCTCGGCTTTCAAACTCCCCTGCAAATAATCCGGCAGGAGTTCTCCGATCTCTTCACACTTCATTTCCGAACCTCCGGGGAGGAATATTTTTCACCACTGCAGGCCCCGCCTCCCGTGGCGCAAGCCC
>DATDHE010000566.1:0-4612 GCA_036521695.1 Candidatus Acidiferrum sp.
GAATCAAGCCAAACACGAGCAGCGCGGCCGTAATGAAACTCGAAACCGCGTACAGCGGCGCCAACGCACGCCAGCTCTTCGGCTCAAATGGAACTTCAAGCGAGCCAAAGGTAAAAACGGCCGCCAGGAGCAGCGTGAACAGAATTCCGCCGATGGACAGGCTCCAACGCTGTTTGGAATCGAGGCGGCTCATGCCTTGGGCACCATCATTTCAGAAAACAAGTTCGTCGTAGTTCGCTCACAGCTGCCGGCACACTGGCTTGCGAACTGCAAGCCGCATTAACAGCCTTGTAATACTGGCGCACCGTACGGCGGTCTTGCGAGCCGAGAGCCCGCAGAGATCGCGGCATTTTTCTTCACCGCCCAGTTGGTACAATGTTCCACGATTCGATACAAAAGCCCTTCTCTCCGACGATAGCCACCACGCAGAAGCAAGTCAAGAACGGGGCCTGTCCCGGGTTCGAAAAACCTGTCCGTGTGTACAGGTATTAGCCATTTCAGAACTACTCTCTAATTTCCACACGCCTTGGCGGCCGCCATTTGCTATGTTGACCTTGGGTGAAAACCGGCAGGGAGTACTGCGGATGTCCGTCCGTTTGGGCGAGATACTTATTAAAGAAAGCCTGATCACTCAGGACCAGCTCCAGAAAGCGCTCGAATTTCAGCGCGCAAATGGTGGCAAGCTGGGAAGCTGCCTCACTAAGATGGGTTTCATCACCGATGACGATATCACCGGTGTGCTCTCTCGACAGTACGGCGTGCCCTCGATCAACCTGAAGTATTACGAAATCGATCCCAACGTCATCAAGCTCATTCCGCAAGATACCGCTCTTCGTTACCAGGTCATTCCGCTTTCGCGCGTGGGTTCCGTTCTCACCATCGCGATGACCGATCCCACGAACGTGTTCGCGATGGACGACATCAAGTTTATGACCGGATTCAACGTGGAACCGGTGGTGGCCTCCGAATCGGCAATCGGGGAAGCCATTTCTCGTTTCTATGGCGGCTCGGAAGCGAACACCGAAGAGCTGAGCAAAATGATGAAGGACCTGGTCGACGAAGACCAGGAGCTCGAGCTGGCCGCCGAAGAAGCCGAGCTCGACACCGCGACGCTGGAAAAGGCCGCCGAAGAGGCGCCCATCATCAAGCTTGTCAACCTGATCTTGACCGACTCGGTGAAACGAGGCGCGAGCGATATTCACATTGAACCGTACGAGCTCGAGATGCGCGTTAGGTTCCGCGTTGACGGCCAACTGCAAACGGTAATGACACCCCCTCTCCGCCTGAAAGACGCCATCACCAGCCGCTTGAAAATCATGGCCAAGCTGGACATCGCCGAAAAGCGCCTCCCGCAAGACGGCCGCATCATGATCAAGTACAAAGCCGACGGCAAAAGGAAGGAGCTCGACTTCCGCGTTTCGACCGTGCCGACTCTCTACGGCGAAAAGATCGTCCTGCGGCTCCTCGACAAAGAAAACCTGCGCCTGGACATGACCAAGCTGGGTTTCGAGATGGAGTCGCTGAAGAAGTTCGAGCGTAACATTTTGAAGCCTTACGGCATGGTGCTGGTCACCGGCCCGACGGGGTCGGGCAAGACCAACACCCTTTATTCGTCGGTGGCGCGCCTCAACACTGTTGACACCAACATCATGACTGCCGAGGACCCCGTCGAATTCCAGTTGGCGGGAATCAACCAGGTTCAAATGAAGGAACAGATCGGGTTGAATTTCGCGGCCGCACTCCGCGCCTTCCTTCGCCAAGACCCCAACATCATCCTGGTCGGCGAGATCCGCGACTTTGAAACGGCCGAAATCGCGGTCAAAGCGGCGCTCACCGGACACTTGGTGCTCTCCACGCTACACACCAACGATGCGCCGTCCACCATCAGCCGCTTGATGAACATGGGCATTGAGCCTTTCCTTGTAGCTACCTCCGTGAACCTTATTTGCGCGCAGCGCCTAGTGCGCCGCATCTGCGCGAATTGCAAGGAAGAACTGGAACTACCCGAGCAAGCCCTTATCGACGCAGGCTATTCCCCCGATGAGGTCAAGACGACTAAAATCTATCACGGCAAGGGCTGCAACACCTGCAACAAGGGTGGCTATAAAGGCCGCACCGGTTTGTACGAGGTGATGGAAATTAACGACGAGTTGCGCGAATTGATTCTCGTCGGCGCTTCCGCGTTGGAATTGAAGAAGAAGGCCATTGAGCAAGGCATGATGACCCTTCGTCGAAGCGGACTCGCTAAAGTGGCTCTCGGGCAAACGACGATGGAAGAAGTTTTGCGCGAAACGGTTTTATAGGAAAAAGGTGAAGCGATGGCCGGAATTACCCTGAGCGAGTTGCTCAAAAAAATGATTGAGATGGGAGGCAGTGACCTCCATATCACCACGAACAGCGCACCGCGTGTGCGCGTCAATGGACGTTTGCGGGCTCTGGATATGCCGCCCCTGACCGCAGCCGACACAAAGTCTCTGGCCTACAGCGTTCTGACCGACGCACAGAAGCACCGTTTCGAAGAGAATCTCGAACTCGACTTTTCCTTTGGACTGAAGAACCTGGCGCGTTTCCGCGGAAACGTTTTCAATCAACGCGGCGCTGTCGGCGCCGTTTTTCGTACCATTCCGTGGGAGATTAAAGGGTTCGATGCCTTGGGTTTGCCCGCGGTCGTGAGAGGTCTCTGCGACAAACCTCGTGGACTCGTCCTCGTTACCGGGCCGACGGGTTCGGGAAAATCGACCACCCTCGCCGCCATGCTCGACAAGATCAATGCCGAGCGCGAAGAGCACATGATCACTATTGAGGACCCTATCGAGTTCCTGCACAACCACAAGAAGTGCCTGGTGAACCAGCGCGAAGTTCACGCGGACACGCACTCCTTTGCGAATTCGCTCCGCGCCGCGCTCCGCGAAGATCCTGACGTCGTCCTCATCGGAGAAATGCGCGACCTCGAAACCATCGAATCCGCCTTGCGTATCGCCGAAACCGGCCACTTGACCTTTGCCACGCTGCATACCAATTCCGCAGCCTCCACGATCAACCGCATCATCGACGTTTTCCCCTCGCACCAGCAGCCGCAGATTCGCGCTCAGCTTTCCATGGTGATGGAAGGAATTCTTTGCCAAGCCCTTCTGCCGCGTGCCGACAACCGCGGCCGCGTGATGATCATGGAAGTTCTTATACCAACGCCGGCCATCCGCAACCTTGTTCGCGAAGACAAGATTCACCAGATCTATTCCGCGATGCAGACCGGTACCGGACAAACGGGCATGCAGACGTTCAATCAAGGTCTTGCTAACGCCTATTTTTCGAAGCTCATCACGCTGGATTTGGCTCTTTCGCGGTCGTCGAATGCGGATGAGCTCCAGGACATGATCAACCGCGGCGTGTCGTCACCAGGCGGCGGTTCGAAAGCGCCGGTAGGCAGCAAAAAGTAGAGATTTTTCGGGGCCCGTGGGGCCCTTGGCTTGCTAAATTTGGTCCATGGATTTGTAGGATTGAGGAGGAAAGTATATGCCGGTCTTTACCTATCGAGGAACCAATCGTTCCGGCGGAAACGTCAGCGGAGAAGTCACCGCGACTAGCAAGGCGGAGCTCCAGAACCTGCTTCGGCGCCAACAGATCACGCCGACGAAGATGTCCGAAAAAGGCAAGGAATTCAACTTGCCGACCTTCGGCTCTGGAGTTAGCGCCAAGGAGCTGGCGATCTTTACGCGACAGTTCTCGGTAATGATCGACGCTGGCTTGCCGCTCGTGCAGTGCTTGGAGATTCTCGCGAGCCAGCAGGAAAACAAGATGTTTCAAAAGGTGCTGACCGGAACCCGCGGTTCGGTCGAAGGCGGTGCCACGCTCTCTGCGGCCATGCGCCAATACCCTAAAGTCTTCGACTCCCTATACGTCAACATGGTCGAGGCCGGTGAGACGGGCGGTATTCTCGACACCATTTTGCAGCGCCTCTCTTCCTACATTGAAAAGAACGTTAAGCTGCAGCGCGCCGTCAAGTCCGCCATGGTCTACCCGATTGGCGTCTCGACCGTGGCCGGCGGCGTTATCATCTTGCTCTTGTGGAAAGTCGTCCCGATTTTTGCCACGTTGTTTGCCGGCCTCGGCGTCGATTTGCCCTTGCCCACCAAGATCGTCATAGGCATGAGCAACATGATTGGCAGCGTCTTCGGTCTGCTGGCGTTGATTGCCATTGGCGCCGTTCTTCTGGGACTTAAAATCTGGTACGGCACTGCCCAGGGGCGCTACGCCATTGACGCCACGATTCTCCGTCTGCCGGTCATCGGCATCCTCATGCGCAAGATCGCGGTAGCACGCTTTACCCGCACCTTGGGAACCTTGATCGCCAGCGGCGTGCCCATCCTTGAAGGATTGGATATTACCGCCAGGACCGCTGGAAACGCGGTCGTCGAAAAAGCCCTGCAGCAAGTCCGGAAGTCCCTGGAAGAAGGCAAGTCGCTCACCGAACCGCTGAAAGACTCGGAAGTCTTCCCCGGCATGGTGACCCAGATGATCAGCGTCGGCGAACAGACCGGCGCGATGGACGCCATGTTGCAGAAAATCGCCGACTTTTACGAAGAAGAAGTCGACGCTGCCGTGAAAGACCTCC
>DATDHE010000567.1:0-9490 GCA_036521695.1 Candidatus Acidiferrum sp.
GGAGAATTACTTTGTGCCTCGGCCATCGCTCCGGGCAGGGTGCCGTGGTATCTTGGCCGGGAAAAGATCATGTGCATTTTAGAACCCAAGTCTGGCAGCCCAAATACCCTGCGAAAGGGGCACGACCAACCTGCGGCCACTTCGGTACATGGCTGGCGCTATCACCACATCGGCATCCCGACTGACGTTCGACGACCCGGCGAATATTATCTGGAACAATTCAAGATGTACGTCTCCGCGTTTGAGACGAGTCCTTGTGGCATTCAATGGATGCGCTTCGAGCCCGATAGCCCAGTGCACGCCTTGATTAAGTCAGTCCCTCACATAGCGTTTGAAGTAGACGACCTTCAGGCCGCGATTGAAGGAAAAGAAATTCTCACTGCCCCGAATTCGCCTTCGGAAGGCGTTACAGTGGCGATGATCCTCGATAGCGGCGCGCCAGTTGAGCTCCTTGAATTTCGGCGTGATCTGAGTAGCGGCCCAACGCGTTGAGACTGTCGGCGGAACGCCAGACGTCAGATGGCGATTACTTCCGGATTAGTACCGAACGCGCTTGTATTATCCTCGCGGTTAACTCTGTTCTGTGGCGCATGCTAATTCTCTCACCATCATCCGGGCTTCGCCTTCGGTCCTCGTTCTTTGGTATCGGAACGATGAGTCAATCCGCTCTACCCACTGAGGCTTGCGGCCTTAGTGAACGCGGCCTCCCTTCCAACTTCCAGAGCCCTCTTGGGATTGAGGAAACCATAAAGTTGGATGAGTTTGGCTACGAGTCCGGTCCAGCCGGTCTGGTGGCTTGCTCCCAGACCCGCGCCGTTGTCGCCGTGGAAGTACTCATGAAATAAAACGTAATCCTTCCAATTAGGATCGTTCTGGAACTTCTCACTGCCGCCATAAACGGGTCGCCGGCCATGGTCGTCGCGCAAGAAGATCCGGGTGAGCCGGTCCGAGATCTCCTTGCTCACCTCGAAGAGGTTCATGAGCTTGCCAGATCCCGTGGGGCATTCGATCTTGAAGTTGTCGCCGTAGTATAAGTAAAAGTTTAGTAGCGCCCGGATGATGAGAGCATTGACTGGCATCCAAATCGGTCCCCGCCAGTTGGAATTGCCGCCGAACATGCCAGTATTGGACTCGGCCGGCAGGTAGTCCACGCGGTACACCTGGCCTCCTACGCTCAGGACGAACGGGTAATGCTCGTGGAACTTGGAGAGGGAGCGGATGCCGTAGGGGCTCAGGAACTCGTTCTCGTCCAGCATCTTCGTCAGAATCCGGCGCAGGCGCTCTGGGTTTACCAGGGCCATAATCCCACGCTCGGCTACCCCAAGGTGTCCCGGGCCCGTCTGGTGAATGGTCTCCATGAGTTCGGGAATGCGGCGCAGGCGTTCATTTATCGCAGTCATCGTCCGCGGGATTCGCTCCCGCATTGACTTTTCGATAACCGTCGTGGCGCACAGTGGCAGAAGCCCTACCATCGAGCGCACCTTGAGCCTCTGAGCGCTCCCGTCAGGGAGCCGCAGCAGGTCGTAGTAGAAGCCGTCCTCCTCGTCCCACATGCCGTCTTGACCAGGCCGGTTCATGGCCGACCCGATGTAGTAGAAATGCTCGGCGAACTTCATGATCATGGATTCATAGCTGGAGTCGCGAGCGGTGATCTCGAACGCGAGGTCCAGCATGTTCTGGCTGAACAGGGCCATCCAGGCCGTGCCGTCCGCTTGCTCTAGATGGCCGCCGGTGGGAAGTGGGGCGCTGCGGTCGAACACGCCAATGTTGTCGAGGCCGAGAAAGCCCCCCTCAAACACGTTCTTGCCGAAGCGGTCCTTGCGGTTCACCCACCAGGTGAAGTTCAGCAAGAGCTTATTGAACGTTGACTTGAGGAACTCCAGGTCCGTCTCGCCGCGCAGGGCTTGTTCGGTTCTGTGTAGAAAGAGTGTCGCAAACGCGTGGACCGGGGGATTAACGTCGCTGAAGTTCCACTCGTAAGCGGGCATCTGGCCGTTGGGATGCAAGTAGGCAGTGCGGAGCATCAGGTCCATCTGCTCCTTGGCGAAGTCGAGGTCCACTATTGATAGCGGGAGCGTGTGGAAGGCTAGGTCCCAGGCCGCGTACCAGGGATATTCCCACTTGTCGGGCATGGAGATGATGTCCCGATTCAGCATGTGGTACCACTCCGAGTTCCGGGAATTTCTGTATCCGGTATGGAGCGGGTTAGAGCGGTGCTCGTCCAGCCAGTTATCACCGTCGAAGAAAAAAAACTGCTTGCTCCAGAGCATGCCCGCGAGAGCTTGGCGCATCACTTTTGCAGCGTCTGGGGAGACCGAAGGTGGCGTCACCGAGCGGTAGAAGTCATCCGCCTCATGCAGCCGAGCGGTCACGATATTGTCAAACTCGGTGCCGAAGCCGGATGAGGTGGTGCTTTTTGCTCTCTTGGCCGCCTCGGCCTGACTGGTCAGACGCAGCCGCACAGTCGACGACTGACGGGGACCCACCATCAGTCGATAGTGCGATGCAACTTTGGTGCCTTGCTTGCCAGGATTCACCGCCCCCTGGTTGCCCTGTACTATGCAGTCGTTGATGCCATCCTTGACATAGGGGCTCTCGTTCTCTTGCCCGGAGAAAAGCAGCTCGTGGTTCGTTTCGTTCTCCGTGAAGAGCAGCTCCACATTGCCTTCGCAGGAAAGGACCAATTCATTCAACAACGGATGCGTGGCCGCAACGGCAGTTGTGCCCGCGGCCGCTTCGATCTGCCTGAGGTTCGGTTTTTTAGGGGCTCTATTCGATTGCGCAATCCACAACGACCAATCGTTCCGAAACCATAGTGTTGGCAAAAGATGCAGTTCTGCCGCCTCCGGTCCGCGATTTGCCGAGGTGATCCGTATCAGGATGTCTTCCGGTCCATCCTTGGCATATTCCACGAAGACGTCGAAATAGCGGTCCTCATTGAAGACACCGGTGTCGAGGAGTTCATACTCCAAGTCGTTCTTGGAACGACGACGATTTGTCTCTACCAGGTCAGCGTAGGGATACGCCCCTTGAGGGTACTTGTAGAGATACTTCATGTACGAATGGGTTGGAGTGCTGTCGAGATAGAAGTAATACTCTTTAACGTCCTCGCCGTGGTTGCCCTCGCTGTTCGTCAATCCGAAGAGCCGTTCCTTGAGAATCGGATCCTTGCCGTTCCACAAGGCCAGCGCGAAGCAGAGGCACTGTTTGTCATCGGAAATGCCGGCGATGCCGTCCTCACCCCAGCGATAGGCGCGCGAGCGGGCCTGATCGTGGGTGAAAAAATTCCAGGCATCACCTGTCTCACTGTAGTCCTCGCGAACCGTTCCCCACTGCCGCTCAGTGAGATAGGGTCCCCACTTCTTCCAAGGCACACCTGCCTCACGCGCACTGTTTAATCGCTTCTGCTCTGCGACATCCGCGGAGGAGAAGGGGGGGGCTTCGACTTTACGATTCACGTCTCTTTCTTCTGTCTTCATGGCTTGACCGCACGACAGATACCAACGCATCTTCGCGTGTCTCATAACCGATTGAAGAAGCGCAAACCATTGTCAAAAGTGACAGTAAGACCTCGGTCCTATTTAGCGGAGGGCGGCTTCCGGGAAGCTCGGATAATGCCTCGATACGGCCACAAACACTACACTGCCCAACTAAGTCCTGCTCCGTGCCTCTTGGACCGCTTAGCATCGCAGTTTCTCCTTGGCTTCTTACCACGCCTCGCTCATCTCTCTCTTGGGAGAGCAGCAGATTAATCGGCTGGACCCCCGCAACAGTCGCTTCAAATGGTAAGGAAAACTCACTGAGAAAATCCTGAGCGGTTTATTAGGAAACCATAAATTTAAGAGACTAGCCTCGCGTCTCAGGTGCTTTTAGCGAGAGAATGTTCCTAACGATTTCTTGATGAATATCTCCGGACTTTCCAGCAGCGCCGCTTTCAGAAATAACTCTCAGTTTCCGGAACTACTCCAAGACCAACTGACGATCAGCGATTGCCAGGGACCGTGTGATCTTCCCAACGTTGTGACTATCTCGAACGAGAACGGGACGCAGTGGTTGGGGAGATTACAGAATTTGAGCAATACAGGGATCTCGTAGACTGGGCGGCTCGATCCAGGGACGCGGGCGAATTGTTGCCGCTGCCAAAGGAATTTCAGCGACACACCTTGCATCCGTTCCGCAAATAAGCAAGACAACGAACTCAAGCAGCAATTACGCTAACCCACGCAGCGTGCTACCGAATTGGCGAGCGCCCTCGCACTGTACCCGTGTCAGGTCAGCGATAGAGGGTCTCGAGAGCAGACAGCGTACAATTAGGTCTGCTTGGTCGTTAGACGGAAGCGCTCTTGAAAGCAGGCTAGGCTCATGCCCGATATAGTCGACTGGCAGCAACCGCCGCGACGGTTTCTCTCTCGCCGTCTGTTTTTCCTCGTTCTGGCCATCCTTGCCATCGTCATTTTCAGCAGCCGGACGGCGTTATCGTATTACGTCGACGCCCTGTGGTTCGGGTCGCTCGGTTACGGGGACGTGTTCCGGAAGACACTCACCCTTCAATGGGCAGTCTTTGCGGCATTTTTTGCTGTCACGTTTCTTTTTCTGTACGGATGGTTCCTGGCACTGAGGCGGGCTTACCAATCCGACTTGCCGGAAGACTACAGGATCGTCATCGGCGGCCAGCCGTTGAAGCTACCAGTTGCGCGCATCCTGCACCTCCTCGGTGTCGGGGTCTCCCTCGTCGTCGCCATCGTGACCGGGGCAAGCATGATGACTGAGTGGCCTACCTTCGCGCTGTATTGGTACGCAACGCGCGCGACCGGTGGCGCTGTGGATCCGATCTTCGGCAAGCAGATCAGCTTCTATCTGTTCGCTCTGCCCGCATGGCAGATCATTACGGGCTGGCTGCTATCAGTAGCCGTAATTGTCTGTGTGATTGCCGTTTTCTTCATTTTCGTTACTGGCAGTACAACAATTCTCTCGGGACGCCGAAGCAGGTACACCTCCCGGCCGTGGCGCGGGTTCTCCATTGCATTTGGGTTCCTTTTGCTGGTCCTCGCGATGCGGGCGTATATCGCTCGATTCGAGCGACTGTTTGACGAACATACGATCTTTGGCGGCGTCACCTACACGGACGCGCACATCATGCTTCCTGGAATGCTCGCAGTCTGTGCCGCGCTTGTTCTTGGTGCTGCGATTGCAACCTTCAACGTCGTGGCGGTGCCGCGCGCGCGCTGGTTGGTGGCAGTGGTCGCTCCAGCCGGAGTCTGTTATCTCGCGCTTCAGATCGTTGGCTGGTACGTCAGCAGCTTTATCGTGAAGCCCAACGAACTGGTTCGCGAGCGACCCTACATTGCCTACAATATTGACCTGACGCGGCAGGCCTATGGATTAGACCGCCTTGCGCAGCGCGAATTTCCCGCTGAGACGACCGTCGAGGCGGCCGATCCGGCAAACAATCAGGCTACGCTGCAGAACATCCGACTGTGGGACTGGCGCGCACTGCAGGACACACTGCGTCAGATTCAGGAAATTCGAACCTACTACGACTTTCCCGATATCGATATCGATCGCTATGAAATCAACGGCACAACGCGTCAGGTGATGCTTGCCGCACGCGAGCTCAACGTCGATAAGCTCCCGGAGAGCAGTCGCAATTGGATCAACGAGAAACTTATTTATACACACGGCTACGGTATCACCATGAACCCTGTGAATGGGTTCACTCCGGAAGGGCTGCCGACACTGATTTTGAGTAACATGCCCATTCAGAGCACGGTGCCGAGCATCGTTGTAAAGCGCCCGGAGATCTATTTCGGCGAGCTCACCAACACCGACGTGTACGTGAAGACGCGGCAGCAGGAATTCAATTACCCGCAAGGCCAGACGAACAGTCTGACGTCCTACGAGGGCAATGGCGGCATCCTCCTCGGAGGTTTCCTTCGGCGCCTCCTCATCGCGTCCGACCGAGGTGACCTGACGAAGCTTCCGTTCAGTGACGATATCAACCGGGAAAGCCGTCTGCTGATGCGTCGCAACGTGCGCGATCGCGTGGCAGCGCTCGCGCCATTTCTCACTTACGAATCGGATCCGTACATCGTTGTCGGCGACGATGGTCGGCTGTCGTGGATTATGGACGCGTTTACCACCTCGGACAGCTATCCCTACTCGCGCCACTATGCGCTCGGCAACACCTTCGTTAACTACATGCGGAATAGCGTTAAGGTGGTCATCGACGCCTACGATGGCACTACGACGTTCTATGTGTTTGACTCGCAGGATCCAATCATCATGGAGTATCGCCAGATTTTTCCCGCTTTGTTCCAAGATGCAGCGGTCATGCCGCCAGCGCTTCGCAAACACGTGCGCTATCCGGAATTGTTGCTCAAGCTGCAGGCGGCTGTGTACGGCCTTTATCACATGACCGATCCGCAAGTGTTCTATAACCGCGAGGACCTGTGGACGGTCGCTTCGGAAGTCGGTATGGACGAGTCTGGTCAGCAGAAGACGCAGCCCATGGAACCGAACTTCGTGCTGATGAAACTGCCGGGCGAAACTGCCGTCGAGTTCGTGGAAATTCTGCCGTTCACGCCGGCGAACCGAAACAATCTGATTGGCTGGATTGCTGGAAGGAGCGACGGCGAAAAATACGGTACGTCGGTGGTTTACGACTTCCCGAAAACGAAACTCGTCGACGGTCCTCTGCAAATCGAAGCCCGAATCGATCAGAACGCACAGCTATCGGGGCAATTGACGTTGTGGAATCAGCAAGGTTCCCACGTGCGGCGAGGCACTCTGCTGGTCATTCCGTGTGGGCACGCGTTGTTGTATGCGGAACCGATTTACCTCCAGGCCGAACGCAGTCCGATGCCGGAGTTGCGTCTGGTGGTGCTTGCCCTGCAAGACCGGCTCGCTTATGGACCGACATTCGAGTCGGCGATGAGAGCTCTCTTTGGGGGAGAGGTCTCGTCGCTAAGCGGCACAACGCTCCCCGCGGAACCGGAACGAGGCGCGGCAGCGCCGGCTGCCGCGACCAAGCCAGGGGGAGACGTGAACGCGCTCATCGCGGGAGCGGCCAAAGATCTCGCCGACTACCAGCGACTAACTGCAGAAGGCAAACTCGGTGAGGCTGGACAGAAGCTTGAACAGTTAAAGCGCAAGCTCGAGGAGCTGAACGCGCGTCAAAAGTGATTGTTTTCTCTGTCAAGATTCATCGGACTCCGCTTCGCCTGTAGCAGGCATCTGCGTTAGGATAAATCTCGCATGAGCGCATGAATTCTTATTAGCTGTTTATTGGCGGTCTGGCAGGGACAGCTGCTACCCGTATGCACCGCAAGCGAAACGTGCGCTATATGCAAAACTTGCAACAGCCTTATTCCTTAAGGCTTTACGGCAAGTTGTTGATTCCACGGCTGGGGACGTAGTTCAGTTGGTTAGAACGCTGCCCCGTCACTGGTTAGAATCCCACACTGTCACGGCCGACCCAGTTCGAGGCCGCATCGCCTCCAAGAGTCAATGAGTTGATGGTCACCCATAAATATGGGAACATGCAGGTATGAAGACCACACTCGAAATTCCTGACGCTATCTTGCGCCGCGCCAAATCCGTTGCTGCTGAACGTGGGATTCCGCTCCGAGCACTCATCTCGGAGGCTCTCGCTGACAAACTCCGGGCCGACAACGGCAGCGGCAGGCCGTGGATGACTGCTTTCGGCAAGCTCCGGCATCTGCGCAAGGAAACCGCCAGGATCAATCGTACTATCGAAGAAGAATTCGAGCAGATCGAGGCCGAGGATCGGCTGTGATCCTGGACACGAATGGGCTTTCAGCCATGGCAGATGGCCAAGCAGCGCTGGAACCTATCCTTCGCAAAGCCGCTCAAATCGCTATTCCCGTTATTGTGTTGGGCGAATACCGGTATGGCATTTCGCAGTCCCGACACCGGAAGCACTACGAACAATGGTTGATCGAATATCTCCCGAAATTTCGGATCCTCGATGTCGACGAACAGACCACCATCCCCTACACTGCGGTTCGCACGGAATTGAAGAAGGCCGGAACGCCGATTCCATCCAATGATGTTTGGATTGCTGCGCTCTGTCGTCAACACTCCCTTCCGCTCTTAAGTCGCGACCGTCATTTCGATGCGGTGCCCGGACTCAGAAGATTGGAGTGGTAATTTTTGCTGTTGTCCCTCGCCGGAAGCGCCGCGCTAAGCTAAGATTTCATTTGGGCTATGAGCCGATACAAACAAGCTGTCCCTCCAAAAACTCCGTACGCGTTGAAATCATTGCATTTCGAAACCCTTGATGTGTAACTGTCCCGAAATAATGCTGACTCTCTTCGGGGACGCCTCGCGGGCTTCTGCGTTCGCCGTCGCGGCAATCGTGCGTGCAGTCATCGCAGCCTGAATTCGCTTCACCTCAGCGTCCAAGAACGCGAGGCCGCGCTCATCGGCAATACGGAGCTCCCTGCCGGACCAAAAAGCGGACATGAGGCCTCTGCTGGAGTGGGAGTTTGTACCCAGCAGCAAGTGCCCAAGCTCATGCGCGATGGTATCTCCCAGCAGCTGGCCAAAGTCGTGTTGGCTGCGCCGCGCAGTCTTTCACAACGTCGTAGAAGACGGATGCCGTGAACCCAAAATCGTTCCCCGTTCCTTCGAGCGCGAAACCGAGCACTCCGCCGCGCAGGTGGAGACGATCGGACATTGACTGAGGGAGCAGATTCACGACAAACGTCACGGGAGATACAGGGCTCGAACACGCCACCTCCTCAACTGCGAGGCCGTGCCAGCGAACGGGAGAGGTTCGACATCGTGGCGACCTACCACCAACACATGACCCTAGACGTGCAGCAGAGCGTGGAGAACTGTGAACTCTGGGAGCAAAGTTACCCGCGGGAGGTTGCGCCCCATCGCATCCTGGGATTCGAGAACGGTGTGTTGGGAAGGCGTGAGCGCTTTGCCGAGGAGTTCGTCAAGGCCAGGGACTTGGACCCAAAGCAATCGCTGCCCTATGCCGGCCTCATGGAAGAGTACATGGGGTTGAACCGGCCAGCCGAAGCCGCGGCTGTGTACAAGGATGCGCAGGCCCATAATCTGGCGTCCGGCGAGGTGGAACGTGCTCGCTACCTGCTGGCCTTTAGCGAAGGCGACCAAGAGGAGATGGCGAAGGTAGCGGCGTCGCTGTCCCGCGAGCCCGGGTTCGAAATTGCAGCGCTGAGGGTGGAAGCGAATACCGCAGCCTATTTCGGGCGCTTCCGCGCGGCAAGGGCGCTAACCGCACGGATGAAAGAGCTGGCGATACGTGCGAAAGACACCGCCGTCGCGGCCGATATTCTCTCCGACGCCGCATTCCGCGAACGTTGGTTGGCAATTCCCAGGACGCTGGCAGGTATGCTGCCGAAGCGGCGAGACTGGGAGGTGAGCCGCCAACCGCGTTAATGCTGGCGAGCGACCCGGCAGCCGCGACCAAGATGGTGGACCTCGTCGAAAGCCAGAG
>DATDHE010000568.1:0-4039 GCA_036521695.1 Candidatus Acidiferrum sp.
CACGGCCTCTGCCGTGGGATCGTCGGTTAGACAGGCGTATAACGCATGCATGTAGACGTTTCTATGCGTGAGCATCACTCCTTTGGGAGTGGCGCTGGTGCCGCTGGTGTAGAAGATTTCGGCGACGGAGTTCTCGTCGACGTCCATGATATCGGTGTGGTAAGGTGCCGCGGCGATGAGCAGTTCGTCGTAGTTTTTTGTGGCAAGCCAACCTGCCCGAGGCGCGCCGTCGAGGAGATAGAAGGCTTCCACCGTCGAGGTGCTTTCCCGAAAGGACTCGACGGCTGGGAGAAAATCTCCTCCGAGAAAAAGTACTTTGGCGCCGGCGTCATTCAAAATAAACGCGAGTTCCTGCGGCGCGAGCCGGATATTCAGCGGAAGCAGAACCGCGCCGGCATCAAGAACGCCGTAGTAGGCTTCCAGCAAGCGATGGCAGTTCATGCTTAGGAACGCGACGCGGTCGCCGGGTTTTACACCCGCGGCGCGCAACGCGCCTGCCAGGCGAGCGGCGCGCTCCGCGAATTGCGCATAAGTGAATCGCAGATCGCCACAGACGACCGCGATCCTACCCGGAAATTGCTGTTGCGCGTATCGGAAGCAACGAAGCGGTGTGAGAGGAATATTCATGATGGATCAAGCTCCTCTACGCGGTTTGCCCTCCGTCGACGGCCAACACATGGCCAGTAACGTAATCGGAAGCGTCGGAAGCCAGGAAGACGGCGGCGCCTTTCAGATCGTGATCATTGCCGAATCGCCGCAACGGGATTTTATTCAAGAAAGCTTCCTTGTTTCGTTCTATCACAATCTGAGACATGTTTGTAGGAAACCAGCCCGGAGCGATGGAGTTCACTTGAATGTTGTGGATACCCCATTTGCAAGCCAGGTCTTTGGTAAAAGCGATGACGCCGCCTTTGCTGGCGTGGTAGCCGATGGCCTGAAATTCCGGCGGAGCGCCGCGCAGACCGGCAACGGAGGCGATGTTGATAATCTTTCCGCGGCGCTGGGCGACCATGTATTTTCCCGCGGCCTGCGAGAACAGGAACGTTCCGGTCAGATTCGTCTCCAACACCTTGTTCCAATGCTCGAGGCGCATTTCCTCCACGGGAGCACCCCACGAAGTGCCGGCGTTGTTGATGAGAATATCGATGCGCGCGAACTGCGACATGGCCGCGTCGACCACTGCTCGAACATCAGCTGGGTTTTTTACGTCACAACCGAGTGCCAACGCCCTTATTCCCAGGTTCTGCAATTCGGCGGCAGTCTGCTCGCAACGGTCCTTCTTGCGTGCGCAGAGCACAACATTGGCGCCCATCTCCGCGAGACCTACCGCCATTTGGCGGCCAAGGCCGACGGAGCCGCCCGTGATGATCGCTACACGTCCCGTGAGATCAAAAAGTTGTCGAACGTTCATGCTCCAAAGTGTCCCTTCCGATTCTGTTGGACGTTCTGCAGCGGTTCATATGTTGCCCGCAGCTCGGCGCGAAGATTCGCGCATTGGAAAATACTAGAAGCTGAAGCGCACGCCAAGTCGAAATCCGTTAGCGGGCGAAGTGGCTTGAATTGCATAAGCCGGGCCAGCTAATCTGCGGCAGAAACCCCATCCTTGAGCGGTTCTCGCACGAAACTTCGCCCATGGCGCTCTGACCCCAACAAAAGAAGAACACCAAGCGTCAGGATGGTCACAATCTCAAAACCCGCGATTGCCCATTGATAGCCAACGCGGTCGCGCAAAACGTATTGGATCGAATTGGTAGGCGACGCCAGGAGGATTCCCACCTGATACGTCAGTCCAGGCATCAAGCCGCGCGTTGCGTCCGCGGACATTTCGTTTAAATGCACGGGGATCACGCCCCATGCACCCTGCACGCCCGCTTGCATCAGAAAAGCTGAGATAACCAGAACGAAGAGGCTCCCGCCAAAGGCCCACAGCGGAATCATCACCAACGATAGCCCTAGTGCCGCAATCATGCCTTTGCGACGTCCGGCAACCTGTGAGAGATGTCCAAAGATAATTGCGCCGACAACTGCGCCGATGTTGTAGAAGATCGCGATGTTGGCGCGAACAGCGGCCGAGATGTGATGTACTTCCTGCAAGAAGTCCGGATATAGATCCTGCGTGCCGTGCGAAAGGAACATCATGAACGTCATTAAAAGAACCAGATACAGAAAGCGCTTCCACTCTTGCACGGCGATGCGAAGGACTTGACCCGTGCTTGCCGCGCGATGTTGTTTCCAGGCTTGCGATTCAGGAACCTTGGTCCGAATGTATAGAGCAAGAAGAGCCGGCAGCGCGCCAATCCAGAACATGGGCCGCCATCCCCACGCAGGCAGAAGGAAACGTGCGGCCAGCGCGGCGAGCAGATAGCCGATTGAATAACCGCTTTGCAGAATTCCGCTGAGGATCCCGCGCCAGCGCACCGGCGCAGCTTCCATCGCGAGGGATGCGCCTACACCCCACTCGCCGCCCATGCCAACGCCGAACAACGCCCGCATGACCAGAAAAAAAGTGTAGTTGGGCGAGAAGCCGCAGAGCAGCTCAATGATGGAAAAATAAATGACGTTGGCCATTAGCGGGATTCGGCGTCCATAACGGTCCGCCAGTAGCCCGAAAAGAATTGCGCCGACTGGACGCATTGCTAGCGTAGCGGTAAGCGTACGCACGATTTCTTTCTTGGGAACGCCAAACTGATGAGAGAGGGTATCAATGAGGAAGACGACGACGAAAAAATCGAATGCATCGAGAGTCCAGCCGAGAAAACCGGCGAGGACCGCGTGACGCGCGTTCGATTTCGGATTAGCGGATGGGTCTGCCATTTGCACGCGTTCGACCTTGGCCGATCTAAAGCTGGCTACCTCTCATTGCCGCCGATCTTTTAGCTCTTTCTGTGCGTTGAACTCTGGCGCTTTGCTGCTATGCCGGCAGCGTTTGCCCACGCGTTTCCGCTCCAAAAGGAATTAGGAAGAGGCCAATGGCAAACGCCAGCGAAGTGATAGCCACAGGAATACCGAGCGACCCATAGCGCTGCACTCCGCTTCCGACAAGAAACGTAATCGCCGCCCCGCCAAAGCGTGCAAACGATGTGGAAAACGCAAAAGCGCTCGCGCGGCATTCGGTAGGGTACTGCTCGGGCAGCCAGAGCGTATAGACAGCAAAATTAGCCCCGCCCACTCCAAGGAAAAACAGGCACACAAAAAACCACGGAAGAGCGGATGCACCAAGATAGAAGACTCTGCCGAACGTCAGGGCGATGAACACCATCATCAACGCAAAGAAAAAGCCCAACGCGCCGCGCCGTCCAAACTGTTCGGCGAGCCAGGGCATCGTCAGGCACCCCAGAATCGTTGCGAACGCTACGAGCATAGTCGCGCGAGAGGCCAGCTGCGCGGCTTGAGGGTCCACGCGGCCGGCGGCCTCCGCTAGAGAGGTCACCCCTGCGGGAACATAGACCGTTCCAGCCCACAGCCCGCTCCACTCGCCGCCGATACCAATTCCCGCGAGGAGCCGAAGAATCGCCATTTGCCAGACGCCGGTGACCAGCGCGCTGAGAAACGTAAAGATGGAGTACCACACGATGGTCAGCATGAGCGTGCGAACGCGACCGAACTTGTCGCCCACTGGTCCCCACAAGAAAGCGAGCCCCCAGCCAAACAAAAACAACGCGAAAAGGAATCCACCGAGTAGCCGATGTTGCCTTTGGTGGCGGCGATCCCGGATCGCGGAAGCAGTTCGCGAAGCGATGGCAGAAGTACCAGCGCATAAATGAACGAATCCATGCCGTCGAGTGTCCATCCACCCCAGGCGGCCCAAAATCCGCGGATTTGATTTCCAGTTAGGGGAACTTGAGGAGACTCGGATCCGTTCGAGAATTCAAGCGGCATCGCGGTTGGGACTATATCAAAAAGAGCTGGCGGGAAAAGTGAGAAGTACGCCCCAAATCCAATTTCACTGCGATTGGCGGTAAGGTAGACTCTCTGATTCGCAGGAGACGAAACTTTTTTAAGACGGATGGCCAGGACTATTCTTGGCCAGTAACGCGAA
>DATDHE010000569.1:0-13260 GCA_036521695.1 Candidatus Acidiferrum sp.
GAGAGTAGACCTCGCAAATGGAGAGAGCCGTGATGTTGATCCGGGGCCGCGAAGCACGCTTGCGGGAATCGACGGCCTCTATTGGCACGACGGCAGTTTGATTGGCATTCAGAACGGAATCGGATCGCCTCGCGTCGCGGCATTTCGTCTTTCCAGCGATGGCCTTCGCGTGACTCGCACAACCGTCCTCGAAAATCGCAGCAATTTCTGTATCTTGCCAACGACAGGGGCGATTCGCGGGTCCGACTTTTTCTTTATTGCGAACAGCCAGATCGACAACATGAACAACGACAAAGTGATGGACGTGACGCGGCTGGAGGTGATTCGCATTGGCGTTCTGCGTCTTCCTTGACGTGGTGGGGAAGACGCGCCAAAAACAGAGAGTAGAAATTGGCGCGATGGCGCCGTAGAGTAATAGCCAGCTTTTGCGGCGCGCCATTTGGCGCTGGGACGCTCATCCGTTTCGTTAGGGGGCCAGAGGTGCGAGGAACACAAAGAGTGTTTGGCGGAATCACTCTCATTCTGTTGGCGCTCGGTCTGGCGCTGATTCCGCAACAGGCTTCGTCGCGGTACGCTCGAGGTTCGACGCAAGACATAAATCCTGAGCCGGTTCCCGCGTTTCACAACACGGTGCCAGCGGGGCCTTTGCCGGCCACACTGAGCCCTTCGCTGTTCACCGACCCAGTTGCACAAAATGCTTACAGCATCGCTGCCCGCATCAAGAAAATTCTCTACCAAGAGCCATGCTATTGTCACTGCGACCGCAGCCAGGGGCACGGCAGCCTGCTCGATTGTTATGTGAACAAACACGCTGCGGTGTGCGGGATTTGCGAGCGCGAAGACTTCTATGCCTACGAGCAATCGCGCAAAGGCAAAAACGGCGCACAGATTCGCGACGGGATTGAGCGTGGCGACTGGCGAGGCGTCGATGTGACGAAGTACGAATCACTGTTGCCGGCCCCCGTGAAGTGATTCTTTCGGCCATTTAGGTGGTTGGTTTTGTTTTAAGGCTCGGTATCCGGCTGGTTGACCGAAGCAGCCTCCTACAATTTTGAAACCCCAGCGCGTGGCTTTCCGTCTGTCTTATGGCCGCGTGCGGGCAGGGGTGGTGCTGCAACGCTGCAAACTTCATCGTTGCCACTGCAAGCAAAAAAATCGGGGGAAGGCATGCGGAATTGTAAGTATCCGGTTGGGATAGTTGTGATGGCCGTGCTGGTAGCTGCGATCTTGATGGTAGGCGCCGGACTGCGGGCATCAGCGAAGCCCGCCGGGGACGCGAGCTACTGGGGATTCGACACCGCAAATCTCGACAAGACGTGCAAACCCTGCGACGACTTCTATCAGTTCGCTATGGGCGGGTGGATGAAGGCCAATCCGATTCCGCCGGAGTACCCGACCTGGGGCTCGTTCTCGCAGCTCTTGGATAAGAATCAACAGAATCTGCGACAAATTCTAGAAGCCGCGGAGAAGCAGCCCGCCGCGGCAGGCTCGAACGAACAAAAAATCGGTGATTTTTATGCGAGCTGCATGGACACGACAGCCATCAACGCGGCAGGAACAAAACCTATTGACGCCGAACTCGCAAACATCGCGCAGATGAAAAACGAAGCTGACTTACAGGCGGAAGCCGCCCGCCTGCACCAAGAAGGCGTGGGAGTGCTGTTCGGATTTAGAGCGACTCAGGACGCAAAAGACAGCTCCCAAGTCGTCGGCGCCGCGTGGCAAGGAGGGTTGGGACTGCCCGAGCGCGAATACTACCTGAAACAGGACGACAAATCCAAGCAAGTGCGCGACGCCTACGTGAAGCACGTAGCAAAAATGTTTGAACTACTGGGCGACTCCGCGGATACGGCCGCTTCGGAAGCAACCACGGTTCTTGGGATCGAAACATCCCTCGCTACTGCATCCATGAAAAACACCGACCTGCGCGATCCCCACAAGACCTATCATAGGCTGAAGATGGCGGATTTGCAGGCCATGACGCCGGATTTCAGCTGGGAAGGCTACTTCAAGGCGCTGGGCCACCCGGAATTGAAGGAAATTAATGTTGGCCAGCCGGATTTTTTTAAGGCGCTTGACGCGCAGCTCACCGCGACCTCGATCGCTGACTGGAAGATCTACTATAGGTGGCATCTCCTGAATTCGGCGGCTCCAGCACTTCCGGAGAAATTCGTCGACGAGCAATTTGAATTTCGCGGCAAGACACTGACTGGAGCGAAGGAAATTCAGCCGCGCTGGAAGCGCTGCACCCAGGCGACGGACCGCGCTTTAGGGGAAGCGCTTGGCCAGGTTTACGTGCAGAAGTATTTTCCGCCGGAAGCCAAGGCCCACGCTCTGGCGATGGTGCACAACCTGATCGCGGCTCTGCACGATGATTTGCAGACGCTTTCTTGGATGAGTCCGGAGACGCGCGCGGAAGCAACCGCTAAACTCGAAGCGTTCGCCGTAAAGATTGGATACACCGACAAATGGCGCGATTATAATGAATTAAAGATAGACCGCGTCTCGTTCCTCGGGAATCAAAGGCGCGCCGCCGCTTTCGATTTTCAGCGGCGGCTTGCGAAGATCGGGAAACCGGTGGATCGCACGGAATGGGGTATGACGCCGCCTACGGTCAACGCTTACAACAACAGCAGCATGAATGAAATCGTCTTCCCTGCGGGAATCTTGCAGCCTCCGTTCTACGATCCAAAAGCGGACGACGCCGTGAACTACGGCGGTATGGGCGCGGTCATCGGCCACGAGATCACCCACGGTTTCGACGATCAGGGGAGCCAATACGACGGCCATGGCAATTTGAAGAATTGGTGGACGCCTGACGATTTGAAGAATTTCAAGGAACGCGCGGCCTGCGTCCAAAGACAGTTCGACAACTACGTGGTGGAAGGAGACTTGCACGAAAATGGCAAGCTGGTTCTGGGAGAGAGTATCGCAGACCTAGGAGGCATCACCATCTCCTATGCGGCCTACGAGAAATCTCTGGAAGGCAAACCGCGTCCACCGGATAAGGATGGCTTTACTCCTGAGCAGCGCTTTTTTCTTGGCTGGGTACAGGTTTGGGGTGCGAACGATCGGCCGGAGTATGAGCGACTGATGGCTAACACCAACCCTCATCCGCTGGGACGTTTCCGCGGGAACGGACCCCTCTCGAATATGGCGGAATTTGCTAAGGCCTTCGGGTGCAAAAAGGGAGATGCTATGGTGCGCGAGCAGGTATGCAAAATCTGGTAGACTCGCTCGGCCCAAAGTGACGTCAAAGCGCAAAGCAATTCTTCTACTGTTCGGCAGTGCACTTCTTTCGCTGGCGATGTTTCCGATAGCGCCTTCCGCTTCGGCGAAATGGAAATACTTCCGCGCGGGAAACGCCGCCGACAGTACGGCCAGGCCGCGCGCCGGATTCGCACTCATGGGTGGCGGCGAGCAGGACCCTGCGCTGAAGTTCTTATGCGAACGCGCGAACGGCGGCGACTTCCTGATTCTTCGCGCCAACACCGAGGACGACTACGCCCAAAAAGTAGATGAAGAGATACGTGCCCTCTGCCCGCTGAACTCCGCGGCGACCATTGTTTTTTCCGAGCGCGATGACTCCGATGATCCAAAGTTGCTCGAACGCATCGGCCAAGCGGAAGCCATCTTTATCGCGGGCGGCGACCAATCAAACTACGTGCGCTTGTGGCAAGACACTCCCGTCGAAGACGCAATTAACAGGCACATCGCAGCCGGAAAGCCGATCGGTGGCTCCAGCGCCGGACTGGCGGTGCTCGGCGAATTTTCGTTTTCTTCGATGATAGACACCATCCATTCCCCCGCCGCACTTGCCGATCCTTACGGCAACAAGGTGACGCTCTCGCGAGATTTTCTGCGTATTCCCCTACTCACCGGCATCATTACGGACACGCATTTCGTTAAGCGCGACCGCATGGGCCGGCTGCTCGTGTTTCTGGCGCGTATTTTGCAGGATGGGTGGGTTGCCCAGGTGCGCGCTATTGCCGTCGAGCAGGACGCTGCAGTTCTTCTAGAACCGGACGGCCAAGCGAAAGTCAGCGGTTCTGGAGCGGCCTATTTTCTCGAAGCGAAAAATTCGCCGGCGGTTTGCCAAAGGATGGTTCCGCTCAACTTCAGCGGAATAACAGTTCACCGCGCACCACCGGGCGCTGCGTTCAACGTGAAGGATTGGAAGGGAACCGGCGGAGATGACTATCAACTCTCAGCCGTAAGCGGAGTGGTTAAGGCGCTCGGTTCAAATCACGGAATTTATTAACACCGGGTTCGCGTTCCGCTAAAAGTGAAAAACGACGCCGCCCATAAGCTCAAAATTGTTCTGAGTCTGGCTGAAATAGTTCGTGTGCACCCAATCAGCTTCCAATCGTCCCGAGAGGCGCGGATTAATGCGATAGTCCGCTCCGCCTCCAACCTGGACTGCAAATGCGTTCTTGCTGTTGCCTGCAGTCTGTGCCTGTTCGTGGCTTCCGCCAATGATGGCGTGCGCCCAGGGTTCCCATTTTTTTTCACGCCAGGCGATCTTAGGCCCAACGCCATACACCAGGACTTTCACGTGTTCTCGCTCGAAGATTTGCGGAGCGAACGTGGCCGAGACGTTTCCTTCGATTCCGAACCACTCATTTGTAAAGTACGTTACCGAGCTTTTGACCCCGACGGCGCTAGCATTGAAGATCGAGTTTCTAAACCTCAGCCAATCAGCGCCAATCGCAAGCTGCCAGCGGAAATCATCCCGCCCGCCATAGAGAAACTTCGGATTGGGTGCCGGCGCCGGAGAGGGGTCGGGCGCGGCGGTTCCGAACGGCGATGCCGCAGCTGCCGGCGAGCCGAAGCTCGGAGCTGGAGAGAGGGCGAGAGCGGGCAACGGCTGAAGCAAGGCTGCATTTGTACTGGGCACCGTGGAAAAATCCGCCGCCACGTTGCGGTCCGCAGTCTGGCTCTCCGAAGCGGCTTCCTGCGCGTGAGCGGCGCATCCCATCCCAAGCACTAAAATGAAAACAACGAGTTGCCTGTTCATGATTCTCCCCTCAGAGGTGCGACCCCACGCCGGAATCAGCCCACTGTGCTACGGTAAACAAGACCATAGGCCTTTGTCTACGTTCTTTCGCTAGTCCGGTACAAAGAAAAACGAGGCAGGGAGGGTTGCCCCACGAATTGTTTCTGAGGCACCGCCAAGTATTAGCGGCCGTGCCTAAGGTAATCATCGGTCTTGTTCAGCCAATCTTCCCGCGGCGGGTTGAAGACGTCCAAATCAATTGTGTCTTCTATCGCCCAGGCCTCGTGTGGCATGTGCGGAGGAATGCAGAGCACTTCACCGGCGCGTACCACGATCTCCTTGCCGTCGATGGCGAATTTCAGCGCGCCTTCCAGAATGTACGTCACCTGTTCGTTATGATGATGATGCAGCGGCACGTGAGCGCCCTTCTTCATAAGCACGCGCGCCAGCATAATCTTGTCGGCGACAACCATTTCCCGGTCTATTTGTGGGTTTAGCTGCTCGCGCTCAACGTTCTTCCACGCAATGTATTTCATCTCCGAGGCCGTGCTCATGGTTTGGCTCCGTACAGCTTTGCCGCATTATCGTGCAGGTATCTGTGCGCGAGTTCAAGGGCCTTTTCTTCGCTAAACGCACTTTCCGATACCAGTTCGGCCAACGCAGCAGCAATAGCAGTCCGCGCTGACCGCGCCGCCAGCCAGAAAGTCTCCTCAGCTCCCACCGCGTCGTTGAACGGAAATGCATCGGAGCCGAACATGATCTTTTCCGGGAAGAGCGAAATCCACTGCTTCAAAATGTTCTTCAGCTCTGAAGGATAGACGTAATAACCCATCAACGACGAATCGGTGTAGACGTTCTTGGCCGCCGTCATCCAAATCATGTCGAGCGTGTAGGGATAGCCGCCGTGGATCAGCACGAAATTCACCTTGCTGTACCGCGGATCGCGGACCACGTTCTCCAGATTCAGCGGATTGCCGTTGCGCAAACTGAAATAATCGCCGATGCCCACGGCGCTGTGAAAATGCACCGGGAGATTCAGCTTTCCCGCCTGATCGATCAGCACGCGAAAAGCGTAGTCCTGAAATGTACGGTATTCTTCGTTGCTGGGCACTCCGCCCGCATGGTATTTCGCGTAAATCTCTTCAGCCTTCTCGCGCGGAGGATCACTGAAATAGAGGGAGCGGAAATAGGCGGCTTCGAATTTGATGGCCACGCCACCTTTCTTCTGATTGTCCGCAAGTGTTTGGCGTACGAAGGATTCGTATCCAGCAAGGTCAGGCGGGAGACCGCCCAGGTTTTCCTGCTTCATATACCGCTGCAGGACCTTTTCCTGCAAGGGGATGTAGACCCCCAGGTCCGGGTTCTTCCCGGTCTGGTCGCGGTTGTTGAGAGGGAATAGAAACGAGTCCACGAAGAAAACCCAGTGAAAGCGTTTAGGGTCAAGATAAGGCGCCAGCGCTACGCGATTTGCAAGGCAGATCTCGATGTTCAATTTGTCGAGAATGCTGTCCCAGTAGGCCGTGCCGCCGCCGGCTTCCGCAGCTTTTTTCTTGTCGATGAGCCACTTCGCATGCTCAGGTTTGAAATCATCGTAGGGATAGCCAAAGAGCGATTTAGCCGCGGCAACGAACTCGGGGTTCGTGTCGCGCAGCCGCAGAACGGAAGTCCCATCGGGAGGAGCGGCTTGCGCGTCCAAGTCGGAATCATCGGGGAATGTGGCGTGCGAGTGATTGTCGTAAATGGGGATTTGGTCAATTTGCTTCAGTAGTCGTTCGTAAATCTTGGGGACGTCTGCGCCGGCGAGCGGCTTCGCCTGGGCAAACGCGTTGGCGGCACCAAGGAACGCGGCCAATGCGCCAAGCAGGAGTGCCTTGCCCAGTCGAATCAGACTTCTCATCGTCCTACTCTCCCCTTAGATTTTTTGTGGACAGAGATTCTGTTTGTCTTTTTATATTCCTTATTTTTTCTCCACGCAAAAACAGACAGGCAAGAGTGCCTGCCCTACCTCGCCACTGCCGCGCGCCACCGGGAGGACACTCGCTGCATGCGCTCCAGCGCTTCTTCGAGCAGGTGCCGGGCGCTGACCAGCGAGAATCGCAAATAATTTTTTCCACCTGGACCAAACGCTGCCCCTGCGATTCCAGCGACGCCCGCTTCCTCCAGCAGAAGCTTTGCCACTTCCTCCGCAGCGAGACCGGTCTCTTCGATATTCACCCAGGCGTAAAACGCGCCGCCGGGCGATTGGCAGCGGAATCCTGGAATGCCGTTTAGTCCATCCACGAAGAGGTCGCGGCGTTTGCGGTATTCGGCGATCATGGCATCCACGGCGTGAGCGGAATCGCGCAGCGCCTCGATCGCCGCCACTTGTGTGAATTCCGCGACGCATGTGAAGGTATTCAGCACTAGCAAGTCCATCGCGTCCACCACGTGTTTTGGCGCCACGGCATAACCCAGCCGCCAACCCGTCATCGCAAAACTTTTCGAAAATCCGTCAATGATGACGGTTCGCTCCGCCATTCCCGGCAATGACCACATCGATTCGTATTCTCCGCTAAACAAAATTCGCGCGTAGATCTCGTCCGAGAGAATCCACAGGTCATGCTTCTCGGCCAACTCCGCAATTCGCCGGAGCGCTTGCGCGCTGAAAACGGTCCCCGTAGGATTGTTGGGTGAGTTGAATATCAGCGCGGTCGTTCGCGAAGTGATTTTCCCTGCAATTTCGTTTAGATCAGGCTGAAAACCGTTTTTCTCTTCGAGCCCGAACGGCACCGCCGTGGCGCCGAGTCCGCGCGTGAACGACGGATATATCGGAAAACCAGGATCGGGATAAAGCACCTCGTCGCCAGGCTCGATCAGCGCCATCATGGCCAGCGAGAGCGCCATTTTGCAACCCGGCGCCACCAAAACTTGCTCCGGCGCCACCTGCAACCGACGGGTCCGCTTCAAATATTCCGCGATCGCTTCGCGCAGCGCGGGAATGCCGCGTGTGGACACGTAACGGTCCCGCCCCGCCGCAACGGCATCGCGCATGGCATCCACCACCGGTGCCGCTGGGTGGAAATCCGGTTCGCCAAGCTCCAAGTGGATAATCGACCGGCCTGCGCGTTCCAGTTGTTTCGCGCGGGAATAGACGGCGAGCGCGCCTTCGCCATTCAGTTGAGAAACGCGTGATGCGATTCGTCGCATAGTGTTCTGCAGAATCCTATCATTTTGACGCGCGAAACGGAGGCACGGCTACGAGCGCCGCTCCGCCTGGCGAGACTGTGCAAAAAATGCCGGGGCACGAAGACTGCGCCCGTTTGCTGCAAAAAATATGCGACGCGATCATTGATCCCAGTTCCAATGGGCGAATTGTTCGCGGAGTGCAATCTTTTTGAATTTGCCGACGGAGGTGCGGGGCAAGGCTTCAAGGAAAACAAAGGCGTCGGGAAGCTGCCACTTGGCGAAGGATTGAGCGAGGAAGGCGCGAAGTTCTTCTGGCGTGGCTTGTGCGCCGTCTTTTAGGACGACGGCAGCGAGGGGGCGCTCTTGCCATTTCGGATGCGGGACACCCACGACGGCTGCCTCCTTTACGGCTGGATGTCCCATCAATGTGTTTTCAATATCGACCGAACTTATCCATTCACCGCCTGACTTCACGAGATCTTTGGCGCGGTCGACAATTTTGACGAAGCCTTCGTCATCGATGGTGGCGACGTCGCCTGTTTTGAACCACCCGTCTTCCGTCCAGCGATGAACCTGGTCGGGTGAATTGTAGTAACTGGCGGCGACCCAGGGGCCACGCACTTCGAGTTCGCCGGGCGTGATGCCGTCGCGAGGAGCTTCGACGGACTTCTCTTCAGGGCCTTCCGGGCGCATGACGCGAAGTTCGATGAAGGGACATGGCCATCCTTGTTTTGCTCGCACTTCGTATTGCTGGTCGGAGGTCCAGTCGCTCATGTGGCGTTTGAGCTTGCCGACGGTGGCGATGGGAGTGGTTTCGGTCATGCCCCAGAGGTGGAGGATGTGGAGATTGTGCTTGTCAAGCGCGCGCATGAGGCGCTCGGGCGGAGCAGAACCGCCGCAAACTATACGCACGGGCCAGCCGAATTTCCACCGGCCCGGGTTTTTCTCGAGAGCAGCGAGCACGCTAAGCCATACGGTGGGAACACCGCAGGCGATGGTCACGTGCTCTTGGCCAATCAGGTCGAGGACACTTTCAGGGTCTACATGGGGTCCGGGCAGAATCAGGCGAGCGCCAGCCATGGTACAGGAATAAGGCAAGCCCCAGGCGTTGGCGTGAAACATGGGGGCTACGGGGAGGACGGTGTCGTGATGGCTGATGGCGAAGCAATCGACGCTCAACTCGGTAAAGGAGTGCAGGACCAGCGCGCGGTGCGAGTAGACGACGCCTTTCGAGCTGCCAGTGGTGCCGGACGTGTAACACATCGCGGCGCCATCATCTTCATCAATCACAGGGTAGTGAAAATCGTCGCCGGCATTGGCGAGGAGAACTTCGTAGTCCAAAGAGCCATCTGGGAGTGGGACAGTACAGCCACCATACGGAACGACGATGATGCGTTCGAACGATACGTTCGAGAGGAATTTTTCGAGAGTGGGCAGGAGGACGTCATCAACGAGGAGAAAGCGGTCTGCCGCGTGGTTGACGATGGCGGCGATTTCGTGGGGATGCAGGCGCAGGTTCAAGGTGTGCAAAATTCCGCCCGCGCATGGCACGCCGAAGAAGGCTTCGAGGTGTCCGGAGTGATTCCACATCATGGAAGCGACACGATCGCCGGGAAGCATCCCCAGTTTGGTGAGCGCGCCAGCCAGGCGGCGGGCGCGGCGGTAGAAGTCGCCGTAAGCCGTGCGAACGATTGAGCGGTCGGGCCTGCGGGATACGATTTCGACGCGATGAAAAAGTTTGCCAGAGCGCTCCAGAATCGCAGGGAGCGTCAACGGAAAATCCATCATGGTGCCGCGCATATCCTCTGTTTTCCTGTTAGCAATCGAATTGGCGGCATCCTACCACTATTCAGCGAGTGCAGGGGCCTCAGGCGCACGTCGAGCCGTGGAAGATATCGCGGAAGCGGAGTTCACTTGACGGGACGTGCCGAGAGCGGGGGCTAGACTCTTTCTCATTGCAAAAGGGGTTAATTTTCGAGAGGATGCCTCTGACCGCTGAAGTGCCGGTCTCGCCCCGCGGTGGCTCGGTTTCCCGACTGCCCGTGAACGATAGCTGTCCTTCAGCGCGCTCCGCAACTCTCACTTGGGTTCCGGGCAGAAGGAGTGGGCAGGTGAAGAAGCTCTACATCGGCAATCTTCCGTTTTCCGCGACGGAAGAGCAGCTTCAGGAATGGTTCGCACAAGTAGGTGTTACCCCCTCGGGTGTCAATCTCATTCGTGACCGCTTCACGGGACAATCACGTGGTTTTGCTTTCGTGGAAGTGCAGGGCGACGAAGATGCAGATCGCGCGGTGAACTCGTTGAACGGGCAAAATTTCGGCGGGCGGAACCTGGTAGTGAATGAAGCGCGGCCGCAAGCTGAGCGCGGCGGCGGTGGCGGCGGCCGTCCTGGTGGTGGCTACGGTGGTCGCAGCGGCGGTGGCGGCGGACGCGGTGGTGGCGGTGGTGGTCGCGGCGGCGGTGGTGGCGGACGTGGCGGTGGTGGCGGAGATCGTGGAGACCGCGGGAATCGCTGGTAACTAGGCCTTCCGGATTAAAAGGCGGCGTCTCCATCCCTCGGGATGCCGCTTGAAACCTTCCTCAAAAATCCTCGGAGGTAGTTGTGTGTCCTTGGTTCGTTCTCTTGCAACATTGGAGGCAGATGTCCGTCTATAGAAGTAGGTCCATGCGGACGGCGTGTAGAGCGGCTTCCTTCTGCTTGCGAGCCTAGCTTCAATGTCGTGCAGGGAGGGCACCGTAAGAGGGCGAACTCTCTGCGCGGTCACACTTGGCGACGGCGTCATCGAGCGAGTTCTCCACTGGCGAAAGTTTGCCATTGCGTATAGTATCCCGCGCCTAACGGACGCCCCCGCCGCCGTTTAGACGCCGAAGGCAACCGGGAGTGCCGCGCGCGAAACAAATCACCCGGTAACGTGTTTGAAACAGTAGGCAAGGAATATGACGCAAGACGCCCAATGTGCAGTATGTTGAGCGCCTGGCAGCCAGCCTCCCCAGCGAGGGATTCGTAGTTACGAGGGCTGCAGGTGGTACAAGCAATGCCTGATAAATTCGAGACGAACCTTCTGGCCGCTCCGTGCATCCAAACGGCAGAAGACGTATCAAAGAGAACGATGACTACGTGGCACAAACGCGATTGGCAGCAATTTTATGAACTGGCGCGTCGGCCTTGGCAGCGTCACCGCCCGCCGCGGCCCGTGTATCCGACCGGGTTGAACCGCGTGCTGCCCGCGCAAGGTTTTAGTTTGTCTGAGTTGGATGACGCCGGCGTCGACCTCGATCAGGCCGAACAGCTTGGTCTGCCCGTCGATGCAGGCCGCATCGGTGCGTATGGACCGAATGTCACCGTGCTCCGCGATTTCGTGCGTTCCTCGCGGCAACCGCTGTAATTCCTTTTAAATTTCAGTTACTGCTTCGCTTACTCGTGACTTGCGGAGCGAATCGCGACGAGATCAATCGATTTGCCGTCGCCCTCTTGCAAAGTAACGCTCTGGCCTTTCGCTTCGAACTGCTTCAGAAAATCCGGATCTTCCCACGCGTTTTGTTCCACTTGTTCCCAACTGAAAATCTTGTAGTCACCAGGCGCGATGCCCCGGATATCGAAGCGGCCGTTTTGGTCGGTGGTTCGTTGCCTGAAGAGTCGGAACTCGCCTAGGTGAGCGTTATCCGGGACCAGCGCGACCCAAACTCCAATGGCGGGCAAACCGTCGGCATCCGTGACCATTCCTTGAATGTGCGCTCCCCGGGAACTGATAGTTACTTCGAGAGTGGCCTGCGTTCCGCGAATCACGTTGAACTCATCGTCGGAGACTTCCATTCCTGCGTAACGTATGGACTTCAAGTAACAATCCTGGGTCTGGCCAAAGGTTATTAAGCGGTAACGACCTTCGGAGACATCACGAAGGGAAAACACTCCGTTCGTAGCGACACGCGCCTGCGCGCCATAGATAAAAACGGTGCCGAGGGGTCTCGCAGCTACTGTCAAGGGATCTTTATCGAGGCCCGGTTTTGGGTCCCAATTGATCACGCCGCGAATATCCATTCCTGGCAAGAGGTTGAGCTGCAGGCCCTCGGCGTCGATGTTTGTGATGTCGACAGACTGGCGCGCCTGATACCTTCGTCCCCCCTCGTCAAACCAGAATGCCGTGAGGGTGTAAGAATCTGGCAAAACGTTCTGAATCTCAAACGCGCCATCTGGTTTATCGACCGGCGACTGCCGGGGAGGAACACTCCAGCTCAAGCCACTTGATCGCGACTCGAGTGCGAGGATTACATTTGCACCGCCTCGCCGTGCTGCGAAGTTAATAGAGTTATTAATGTGGCCGCGAATGCTGTACACCGTGGCGGGTTCCAGCAGAAAATCGGTGGACGAAATCTCGTCGCCCGTCTTTATCGTGATGGCCACGCCCTTGGTTGGGTCTGTGCTGTTGGGGTAGTAGGTTGGCACGTACCCGGATTTGCCGGCGTCTGCAACGTCCTCGTCCTCTTCGCCAGATTCCAGGCGTTGCCCAGGCTTGTAGATCGCGCTGACGAAATAGCGGCCCGGGCGCAGCCCAAACAGGCGGTACTCGCCGAGATCATTCGTGACCACCGTTACTTCGCTGGAAAGCGTTCGCTTTCCCCTCGTATACGTCGCGCGAAGCGCGCTGACTCGTACCCACGGCAGAGGATCGCCGTTTTCATTCTGAATCCGCCCGCTGATGACAGCCGAAGGGAGCAGGCGGAACAACAAGTCCTTCAAATCCTGTCCGGGGCTGAGGGCGAGGATGGCGCCAGGATCATTCGGAGTTCTCTGGCCATATTCCTGGGTGACATAGCCGTTGCGAATCACACGCAGGCGATACCGTCCGGGGTCGATCCCTTTGACTTCGAACCGCCCACCAAGATCGGTTACGCCGGAAAACGTGCGCGTGTGATCATCAACGCTTTGCAGGCGGACGGCAGAGGATGGGAGGGGTGCGCTTCCCTCCAGCTTGACAACGAGGCCCGAGACGCTGCACACAGTCGGCTTTGCCGGATCGCCAGTAGGATTGCGAGCTTGTGGGGCAGAGGACGAGGCGGCGAGAAGTCCAAGCAAGGCAAGGAGAGCTGGCTTCATCACT
>DATDHE010000570.1:0-4175 GCA_036521695.1 Candidatus Acidiferrum sp.
CTTCGGGAACCGCTGGCAGAGTTGGAAGAGGGCCGCGGCCACGCGCATGTTCTTCCAACGGATCACGACCGACGCCCGGGCCGGCGGCAGCGCTCGCCGGAGCAGCCTCGAATGTCGCAAAATTATGCAGGAGTTTTCCAATAGTCGGCTTTCATAAAAACGTTAGTAATGTCCTGCTGACGGTTGCAAATTCCGGCTTCCCAACTGAATCGCTTGCTGCCAGACCAAAGCTTGTACTTTGACGCCCGAGCATTCGACTCAATGCCCATGCCTCTCCCTCCCATCGCGGCACTCTGACCCTCTCGTAATGGACGCGATCATGGCAAGCCTGCGCTCTCGAATGACGTTGAAAGGATATTTGCGGACCACCCGAAGTTGACGCCCGCGCGCTATCCCTCTACGATTCAGCGCACCTGATGAGAAGAGCCTCCGCACAATCACGAATGAAGGGGCAAAACTCCGCGGTTCTTCGCCAAGCGGCTGGAACTGTCGCAGTCTCGACTTCGCTTCCGACGCTAGCAATAACCGGCCTGCTCGTTTGCTTTTTTCTTTCGGGGTCGGCGGGCCTCATTTACGAAATTGCATGGTCCAAATCGCTTGGGCTGCTCTTTGGACACACGGTATACGCCAACTCCACGGTGCTTGCTGTTTTCATGGCTGGGCTCGCCGCGGGAAGCGCGTGGCTTGGTGGCAAGAGCGAGCGGACCACACGACCTGTCGCACTGTACGGATGGATTGAATTGGGAGTGGCCGCAACTGGGGGGCTGTCACTCGCAGGAATCGCTGGGGTGCGCTGGCTGTACTACACTGTGGGTCCATTCGTCTCCCATTCCACGGTTTCTCTTCTGACGCTGCGGTTTATCGGCGCTGCCGTAGTCTTGATGGTCCCAAGCTTTCTTATGGGAGGAACGTTGCCGATCCTGCTTCGGGGCATGACTCCCCATCAACCTACGGGCTCGACCGAGATTGGCCAGCGCGTGAGTCGCCTCTATTGGGTGAACACTCTAGGTGCCGTCGTTGGAACCATCACCGCGGGATTTATCCTACTGCCCGGCCTGGGATTGAGGCTCTCGGTCACGTTTGCAGTGCTGTTAAACGCCGTTGCTGGCGGGATCGCGCTACGACTTTCTCGTCGGTTTGAAACAGCCTCTGCGGGATCCTCGCCAAACGAATCGCAGAGCAGCGTGCCCTCGAAGTGGAGTCGTGAGCCTGCGAGCCCACTAGGCATCAGGCTCTTGCTCGCTGCATTCGCACTCGTTGGCGGAACTGCTATCAGCTATGAAATCGCATGGGCCCGCCTGCTATCGACAACTCTCGGAAGCTCCACCTACGCCTTCACTCTCATGCTCGCAACGTTTTTGTTGGGCATCGCATTGGGCAGCATACTCTACGAGCGCTGGTCAATACGTCATGAGACTTCACTCACCACGTTTGCGCGCACGCAGACTCTCACCTCTGTGGCGGCACTATTGTTTCTTGTTTTTTTCCGCGAATTGCCGCGGGTTCTTCCGCCGATCCTCAAGGTCACTCATGAGAGCTTCAGCGGGCTCGTGCTTGGCCAATTTGTCGCAACTGCTCTGGCGATGTTGCCAGCCGCAATTGTATTTGGGTTCAATTTCCCGGCGGTCGTAGGGCTGATCACTGGATTGGCAAACGCCGAAGATCACCCGGGACGAGCCACGGGGCGCGCCTACGCCGCCAACACCTGCGGAGCGATCATCGCCGCTGTTTTCACGGGATTTTTGCTCGTCCCTTGGCTCGGCAGCTTTCGCGTCGTGGCAGTCGGTGCGGCGGTGAACCTGTTCCTCGGGATTGCCCTGGAGTGGGTAGATACACCGCGCCGCAACATTGCCCTGGTGATGAATGCCGCCCTCATTGTATGCGTCGTTGGGGCCGGATGGTCGCCGTTGTTCTATGATCCCGGACTGGCTTCCTTTGGCACAGTTCTCTACTGGAATTTCCACGACGCGCCGCTAACACTTGAAGAGGCAGCGAACACCGAGGACATCGTTTTTCTCAAGGATGGACTGAATGCAACAATCTCTGTCTCTCGAAGGGACAGCTATGTGGCGCTTAAGACCAACGGCAAGGTGGATGCAAGCAGCGTGGATACGATCACGCAGCTTCTCCTCGGTGACCTCGGAGCGATCTTCCATTCACGACCCCGCGGGTTCTTGTTGTCGGCTTTGGCGGAGGAATGACCGTGTCGGCAGTCTCGAGATTTCCAGACGTCGAGCGAATCGACTGCATCGAGATCGAATCCGCAGTCCTGCGCGCCGCTCCCTACCTCGAACAGATGAATCGCGGGGTTTTGCGAGATCCCCGCCTGCACGTGATCCTGGACGACGCCCGAGACGCGCTACTTACTTCTCGCGAGCAATACGATTTAATCATTTCCGAGCCTTCGAACCCCTGGATTGCAGGAGTCGCCACGCTTTTCACGGACGAATTTTATGCTGCCACTCGCAGACGCCTTTCGCCTGGCGGCGTGTTCGTCCAGTGGGTACAAGGCTATTCGCTGGAACCGTCCGACTTGCAGATGATTCTGGCCACGATCGCACCTCACTTTATCGATCTCTCACTGTGGCACAATGCGCGCGCGGACTACTTGATTCTGGCGCGCACGGAATCAGGTCCACTGGACTTCTCGCGCGCGCGGACACTTTGGTCCAAGCCGGATCTCCAAGAGGATTTCTCCACTCTTCGGCTAGCGAAACCTGAAAGCTGGCCAGCGTATTTTAGCTTGAGCGACGCGGAAGTACGGGCCCTGGCAACGGGCGGCAATCACAATACCGACGACCGCACTTTGCTCGAATATCGTGCTCCGCGTGCCATGATAGGCGAAAACCGGGTGGGCGAACTTGAGGCAGCGGTTAGACGATTTCAGAGCGGACTGCTACCTGTCGAGTTGCGCAAC
The DNA here is from genome assembly GCA_036521695.1 of Candidatus Acidiferrum sp. Taxonomy (GTDB): domain Bacteria; phylum Acidobacteriota; class Terriglobia; order Acidiferrales; family UBA7541; genus Acidiferrum. The sequence goes on from DATDHE010000570.1 coordinate 2,918, forward strand.
TCGGAGACGCGCGCCGCGCTCGAAGCCGCGGCAGAAACTAGCCTCGCTCTCGGCATAGACCGCTCCGCTGACTACGTTCATGCACTGGATGCTGAAACTCCGACTGCGTCTCTTGAAATAGTGCGCGGAAGGCTGGCGCTTCGTGAGAACCGAATCGCGGATGCCATTGCTCATTTCAATCGTGCAATGATGCTCGAACCCGAGAGCGCGGCAGGCATGTATTGGTACGCGCTAGCAAAACACGCTACTCCAGGCGATTCCGAGGGAAATGCTATCCTCGCTCGAATTCTTCAGCGCGATCCCAAGAACCTCCTTGCGCTTGCCGCCCGTGTCGAGTTTGCCAGAGAACGCCGAGATTGGCGTGTAGGCGCGCTCGCCCAAGTGGAGCATATCGCCGCGATGAAAGATCCTCCCCCGAGCGAGTTTTGCAGGCTCGGCGATCTATGGGCGCGTGCGGGCGAGCTTACGCCGGCCGAAAACGCTTTTCGCAAGGGCCTTGAACTCGAGCCATACAGCTACATGTGTCATCGCGAGCTAGGCGAGATTGACCGCGCTAAAGGAAACCTCGTCCCTGCCCGGGAGCACCTGGAATTTGTGGTGCATTTTTATCCGGAAGCGGATGCACGCACCTACTTATCGCTGGCCCTCGTTTATCGAGCACAGGGACATCCCGATCAGGCCCGAGAAATACTACGCAAAGGACAGCGAATCTTTCCGAACGAGCCTCTGCTTTCGCGTGTGTCTTCCCGCTAGCGTTGGCCACATTCTAGAAGAAACACCGATTAACCGGGATTCAGAAATATTCGGCCGGATTGTCACCGAACACAAACCAACGGCAATCTCTGCCGCGTTTGGCTCACTGAAAAAGCTAAACGGCTCCCGATCCAAACGAGATTCTAGAAAGCGCATTACCGGCGCACCCACCGAACAATCGGGATCACTGGCGTTCTCAATCGTCTCGGTCGGTATTTGCGCGCACTTCGTATTGCCCGAACGGTCGTAATCACCATCAGGCAGTGTACCGGACGGAAAGGTTTTCATATTTTCGTTTATTGCTTCGCATACACATGAATTCAGATATTTAAAGAAATCGATGTCCGCTCCCTGCAAACGCACAGTCTTTCCTTGAACGTCAAAAGGATAGAGGTCTGATCCGGTGGAACCAAATGGCTTCAGTTTTCCTTCGATCTTGGTCGGATTGTTGAAAAAATAGTGGAATCCAAATGGGAGAATCGTGTTTGCCGGATCGTGCTCCTTC
>DATDHE010000571.1:0-2549 GCA_036521695.1 Candidatus Acidiferrum sp.
AGTACACGCCGCCATAGGCGAGCACTCGCAGCGCCAGATTCCCAGCCTCCGCCCCAAACGCGTCGATCCACCAATCCAGTACTTCGACGCACACCGGGCATGTGGCTGCCAAAGCGTTTTGCGTAATCTCGCTGGCTGAAACAGCCTCCGGCTCTTGAAATGTCGGATGAACGACGCCGGGATCGAGAAATTCGTGCAACTTCCGGAAGCCCCGACCTGAAAATATCTCTTCGCACGAAACCCGCTCGAGTCGCTTCCGCAAAAACCGCAAAAGCTGAATCTCGCGCTCCGTCCGGGGCGCAAAATCGGCGGAACCGCCTTCCGATGGAGAGGCCCGGTGTTGCCGGCCATCCCAAATGATCATGGCCTCACCCAGCCCCGTACCCGCCGCAATCAACGCCTGGTTCCCATTAAACTGCGGCGTGCCCGGATTCAAAACCAAAAAATCTTCCGGCCTCAGGTGCACCAATCCATAGGCAGTCGCCACCAGATCATTGATCAACGTCAATTGTTCAAGTTCGAGGCCAAGTTTAGGCGCCAAAGCGGAAGCCGTCAGCTCCCAGGGAATATTGTTCGCCACCAACCGGCCATCCACCACCGCTCCGGCGACTCCAAAGCCCGCTGCGGCAATGTTGCCCGCGGCCTTTCGACCGCCCTCCACGGAGCATTCACGGAAAAATTTTTCGATTAGCTCTTCGAGGCTGGCAAATTCACACGTGGCGTAGCGGCGCTTAAGAACTAGCTGCAAAGCAGCGCGGTGCTCTTCAAACAGCGCTAGATTGCATTTGGTGCCGCCAATGTCTCCGGCAAGAATCATTTCGCCCCTGGGGCAGCCACCAACTCACCAGCAGTCCGGCTGGGTGGCTGCAAGGTACAACTTACTTTTTTTCGTTACGCACTGGAAAGCAGACTAGCACACTGCCCCGGACCGCTGCAGCACTAGAAATCTGGCTTCAACGAAACCGCCGTATCACTAGATTGTGCCGGTCAGACCGGTAAAATCCCAGAACGTACATCACGGCTTTTCCGTTCGTCGAAAAAATCACCTGCCGTATTCGCAAAAGTGGCTCCCGCCGCGGCACATCCAAAAGATCCGCCGTCCGTGGATCGGCCGCTGTCGCGTCCACCTCTTCGTCCGAATATCCGATTTCCACTTTGTAATTGCGCTCCAGAATCCCAAACAACGATTCCCTCTGCAGGGGCGCCGAGAGCAATCCCGGGAAGTGCGCCGCGGAAAGGTAGCAAGTCTCCAAAGCGAAAGGCTCCCCCGCCGCATGTCGCAGGCGCTCCAGCTTGATGACTCCGCTCTTCGGGGAAAGCGAAAGCCGCGCATTTGCTTCCTGCTCGTCATCAATAATCTTTGCGAACAGCACCTTCGAAGCCGCCGTCATGCTGCGGCTGGCCATCTGTTCCGTGTAGCTCATCAACTTGTTGAAGTGAATCTTCGGCGTTGAAACAAACGTTCCGATCCCGCGCCGCCGCTCCACCACGCCTTCGCGCTCCAGCGAAGCCAGTGCATGGCGCGCCGTCATCAAGCTCACTTGATGAATCTTCGCTAAGTCGCGCTCGGAAGGCACAGCGTCCCCCGTGCGCAAGTCGCCGGCCTCGATCCGCTTCCGGAGACTGCCCTGGATTCTCTGGTACGCGGGCACCCCGTTACTTCGACTTTGACTTTTCGCAGGCATTGTCGCTCCCGGGATTTACCAACAGCCTACAACGAACGGGCGCTCTTTAGCAGCCCTGGAGTGTAAAGGAAACGGAAACCCCTGTCCTCCGTTGCATTTACGCATTCCAGTCCGGCCGTGCCCGATCTACTGACAGCCCCCGCGACGCCGGGCTTCGCATCCCCGCGCCGTCGGACCCGCCGGGTCCCTGCCGCCGGGCCTCGGTGATATAGAGCGCGCCTTACACTGCTATACATCACCTTTGCTCGGTGCTATACATCCGCACATCCACAATCCTTATAAATCATTACTTTTCTCTTGACAAGCTTTTATTCGTGCTATATAGCTATCAACCATTCGGCCATATAGCGGTACAGGGTGCTCGTGGCAATGCAAAAGATTCGATCGTGAAGGAGAGGCGGAATGGCGGTCGGGGGCCTCGTCTCGGAGGAATTAACATGAAAAAACTGCAGTCTTTGGGGCTATTTCTTTTGTGTGTAACGCTGCTCGCGCTTTTGTCTGGCAGCCATGCAGCATGGGCTCAGGATGTCACTGCAACAATCACAGGCACCATTACCGATCCAAGCGGCGGGCCCATCGTCGGTGCCACCGTCACAGCCCACGATACCGACCGCGGCACCAACTGGACCTCGGTGACCAACGAAGCCGGTCTCTACAACATTATCCACATTCCAATCGGCAACTATAATCTCAAGGTGGAGGCCAAGGGCTTTCAAACTTCGGCGTTCGCGGCCTTCACCTTGGTGCTCAATCAAACTGCCCGCATTGATGCTGCGATGAAGATGGGGGCCGTTACCGAAACGGTGGAAGTCTCCGGCGAGACGCCACTGCTGCAGACCCAGAGTACCGAGGTCAGCACGCTCA
>DATDHE010000572.1:0-5247 GCA_036521695.1 Candidatus Acidiferrum sp.
AATCCGTCCGCCAGGCTATCCGCCCCGAAACCATTCTCATCACCGTGATGCATGCCAACAACGAACTTGGCACCGTGCAGCCGCTCGGAGGAATCGGCTGCATCCCCAGAAAACACAAAATCTGTTTCCACACCGACGCAGTCCAGTCTGCCGGCAAGATTCCCATCGACGTGAACGCGCTAAACGTCGATCTGCTCTCTCTCTCCGGCCACAAGCTCTACGCCCCTAAAGGCGTCGGCGCTCTTTATGTCCGCACCGGAACTCGCTTGCGCCAGCTTCTCTACGGCGGCCATCATCAGCGGGGCTTCCGCCCGGGCACGGAAAACGTTGCCGGAATCGTAGGTCTCGGCAAAGCTGCGGAAGTCGCACGAAGCTCCCTTGCGAGGGATGCGCAGCAAGTCTCAACACTTCGCGACAAACTTGAGTGCGGCCTGGCCGAGCGAGTCCAGCAAGTCCATGTAAACGGAGGCAGCGCTCCACGCACTCCCAACACCACCAACGTCATGTTCGCAGGCATCGAAGGCGAAGCCCTGGTCATCGCGTTGGACCTGAAAGGACTAGCTTGCTCCGTCGGCGCGGCCTGCTCGTCGGGGGCCGTCGAGCCCTCTCACGTCCTGAGTGCCATCGGCCTATCGCAAGAGCAAGCCAAGTCCAGCTTGCGCTTCAGCCTCGGCCGCCACACCACGCAATCCGAAATCGATTTCGCTCTCGAAGCAATCCCCGCCGCCGTCGCGCAATTGCGCGCCGTCTCGCCGACCTATCGCAAGGAAGCCGCCTCCCATGTCTAACCCCGCGCCTCTTCTCTGTGATCTCCGTGTACTCCGCGTTCTCTGTGTAATTTCCGATCTTTTTCTTCTAGAGCCGGAATCCGCTAAACTGAGATGGTCACGATGAACGCCACAACCGAATTCGCTACGCTACCCACGCGCGAGCAAACCCAACTCGGCCTGGTCGTTATCGCCATGTCCGGCGGCGTCGACTCTTCCACTGTCGCCGCAGTTCTTCAGGAACAAGGCCGCCCGATCGTTGGCCTCACCATGCAGCTCTGGAACCAGCGCCGCCTGACGGAATTGCAAGGCGATGGCCCCAAGCAACATCGCTGCTGCTCGCTAGACGATGTCTATGACGCCAAGCGCGTCGCACAGCACCTGAATTTTCCGCATTACGTAGTGAACTTCGAGGAGCAGTTTGAGCAGCGTGTCGTGCGCCCGTTCGTCGATCAATATCTAGCCGGCCGCACGCCGATTGCCTGTACCAACTGCAACACCGACGTGAAATTTGAGCCGCTCCTGCGTGTGGCGCGCCAGATCGGCGCGGACCGTTTGGCCACGGGCCACTACGCGCGCGTCCGCAAGAATGAGCAACCAGGACGCTGGGAACTTTTGCGCGCGCGCGATGAAAGCAAGGACCAGTCGTATTTTCTCTGGGGACTTTCGCAAGATCAACTTTCCAGTAGCGAGTTTCCGCTCGGAGAGTTGACCAAAGAAGAAGTTCGCGTACTCGCGCGCCGCACCAATCTTCCTGTTGCCGAAAAGCCGGAAAGCATGGAACTCTGCTTCGTTCCCACTAGCAACTACGTCCAGTTCATCCAGGCCTATTCAAAAGACGCGGGAATCTCTTTGTCGCAAGCCGAGGGCGAAATCGTCACGGAAGATGGAACGGTCGTCGGCCATCACAACGGCGTCCACAATTTTACGATTGGCCAGCGCAAAGGTCTTGGTTTTGCCGCGGGCAAGGCGCTCTACGTGCTCTCCATCGATCCGGAGAACAACCGCGTCGTAGTTGGGGATGACGATTCCCTGCGCAGAACTTTATTTGAAGTGAACGAGGTGAACTGGGTTTCGATCGAACAGCCCTCAGGCCCCATTCGCGCCAGCGTCAAAATCCGGCACAAACACGAGCCGGCGTCAGCCGTGGTCGAACCTCTCGGTGATTCGCGCGCGCGCATCACTTTCGATGCGCCCCAGCGAGCCATAACGCCCGGCCAGGGTGCGGTTTTCTACGACGGCGACCGAGTCCTCGGCGGCGCTTGGATTCGCTAAGAAAGATTCACTGTTAGAGGTTTAAAGAAATCAGTTATCAGATATGAGCTGAAAGGAAAACGTTAAGCGACGCGAAAGGAAAAAATCACAAGTTCAGCATACTTTTGCTTTCCACTCGACTGTTAACTTCCTATATAAAGAGCTCTTCCTCTTGTTCGAGCGGTTCATCAGGCCGCTTGCGCTCGCGCCGAGAGCGCAATAAATCGAGCCCGACTTTAATTCCCTGCACTAGCGCGGAAGCCTTCTGCATCGGCCGCCAAACCGTGCTCTTGAATTGAGTTCCGGCATCTTCGACAGCTTCGAGAGCCCCAGTCAAAATACGGTCGGCGTGATTCAATTGCCCGCGCAGGCGGTCCGTGGCATCGGTGACCACGCGGTCCATTTTCTGTGCTTGGCCGCGCGTCAGATAAACGATGTGCGCGGCGTCTGCCACCATATTAGAAATTTTCGGTTGCGTATCGTCGAGTAAAATTTGCGCGCGCGTCAGAATCGGTCCTACACGTGTGTGCAAGTCGGTGACGAGTCCATTCACTTTCTTGTTGGTCTGGCGAATTTCGAAAAACAACGCAATGAGCATTGCGCCCTGAACAACCAGAGCGATCGCCGCGACAATTCTGAAAATCATCAGCCAGGTTTCCATACTCGCCCCACGCGTCCCCTCAGGAGGACGGAATCATGCCGTGCCGGAATTCCCCGCTCTGACTCTTGGCCCTTTCAACACGACCTAGCTTTGGCCACACGATACCCCAAGATTTCGAAGCATCGAAACGCCACCGCTTCAAGACTTTGAAGCTTCGCGACGATAGGCCTCGCGCGCGCCTTCCACGGCCGCGGAGATCGAATCCTTGCCGCGCGTCGCAGCATCCTTGCTTCGCTCGATCAGGTCGTCCGCGCGTTCGCGGAGTTCTTTCGCTTTGCGCTGCGCGAAGTCGCGGCCCTCATCGGCTTTTTGGGACAGAAATTCCCGCGTCTCTTCGCCGGACTTAGGCGCAAACAAAATTCCGACCAGGGCGCCCACGCCGAGACCCACTAGGAAATAGGTAACCTTGGAACCTACATTGTCCGCCATGAGAACCTCCACAAAAACCGTAACATAGCACTATCCAGTGTGCAATATGGGCTAACCGGTATGCGCTACTCAATCCGGTTACCGGTGCGGCTATCGCCGGATTGCAGAGCACCGAGCCCTTCGAATAGTTTTTCGGCGGTTTTTCGTGGAATCACCTGACTCACTTTTTCCAGGCCGGCGCGACGCACATTTGTGACACTTCCGAATTCCCGCAAGAGTTTTTGCGTGGTGCGCGGGCCGATGCCACGAATGCCGGTTAGCGCGGATTTGGTCTGACGCGCGGCGCGGCGCTGGCGGTGGAACGTGACAGCGAAGCGGTGAGTCTCGTCGCGGATTTGTTGGATGAGATGAAGGACCGGCGAGTGATGTTCGAGAACGATTGGATCGTCTTCCTGACCATTGACGTAGAGAATCTCTTCCTTCTTTGCGATGCTGGCGAGAGGCTGATTGATGATTTGCAGCGAATCGAGCGCTTGCGCGGCGGCGTGGAGTTGCCCGATGCCGCCGTCAATGAGAATGAGACTTGGGAGAGTTTTTTTCTCTTCCTGTAGACGGCGATAGCGGCGGGTCACTGCTTCGCGCATGCTGGCGAAGTCGTCGTTCTTCCATATTGGCAACGCGGCGCCGGGCAGTACAGCGATGGGCGAGGAGTTCTTGGAATCTGCGCCGCGGCTTTCGTCTCCGCGCGCTTCGTCGCCGCGAATGATGAATTTTCTGTAGTCGGATTTTTTCATACGGCCGTTTTCCCAGACGACCATCGAAGCGACCGTATCCGTTCCCTGGATGTGCGAAATATCAAAACTTTCGATGCGGTGTGGTTCTTCAGGAAGATCCAAGGCGTTTTGCAACGCTTCGCCGATGGCTTTCGAACTGGGTTTCAGGACGCGGAAGCGCTGTTCGAACGAGTGCTTGGCGTTGCTTTCGACAAGGTCCAGAAACGAGCGCTTGTTGCCCCGCTGGGGCGTGAAAATCTCCACTTTTTGACCAGCGCGCTCCGCGAGCGTTTCTTCGAGCAGTTTGCGATCTTCGAAATCGATGGGGACGTGGATGGCTTTCGGCAAATAGTCCGCTTCCAAATAAAGCTGTTTGAGAAGGGATGGCACGAATTCTTGTGGGTCGAATTCTTCAAGGTCTTCCCAATAAAATTCGCGGCGGTCGACTACGCGGCCGCCGCGCAAGTGAAACAGATTGGCTGCGACGAGAGGCGGTTCGGGGTAGTAGGCCAGTACATCCGTATCATCGCCCTGAGCGGAGGCAATGCGCTGTCGCTCTTCGATATCTTCAAGCGTGCGCAGAAGGTCGCGATAGGCGGCGGCTTTCTCGAATTGCTCTTTCTCGGCCGCGGCCATCATGCGCGCTTCGAGGCTTTTGATGAGGTCGTGACGCCGGCCTTCCAGAAATAAGCGAACATCGCGGGCGGCTTCCGCGTATCGCTCGTCGGTGGTGAGCCCGGTGACACAAGGCCCGAGGCAACGCTTGATGTAGTACTGCAAACACGGCCGCGGATGACTGCGCGTTAGATCGACTGTACAGCTCGGAACCAGAAAGCGTTTGTGAACGAAATGGAGGATGCGGCGCGCCAGGCCAGCTGGAAAATAGGGGCCAAAGTAGAGGGAGCCGTCTCTTTTGATGCGGCGCGTGAAATAGACACGAGGATATTTTTCGGCGACGGTGAATTTAATGTACGGGTAGGTTTTGTCATCCCGAAGCATGACGTTGAACTTGGGACGATATTGCTTGATGAGATTGTGTTCAAGAGCGAGAGCCTCTCGCTCGTTACCGACGAGAATGGTTTCGAGGTCGGCGATTTCACGGGCGAGTGAACCGGTTTTTGCGTTTACCCAGCTCGACTCGAGAAAATAGGAACGCACGCGGCTGCGGAGCGACGCGGCTTTTCCCACGTAGAGGACGTTGCCGGCGGCGTCTTTGAATAGGTAGACGCCGGGACTTTCGGGAAGCAGCGCCGCTATTTCTCGGGGTTCCATGGGAGTGCGGCGCAGAATTTATGCTTAAGCGCCAACTTCCATCATACTAGAATTGTAAAGAGGGGCTGGTCAGTGGTGACCGGTGTCGTGGTTGGTGGAAGAGGAGCGTTAGCAACATGCCGGGCGAGTGGCTGCATCCTACGGACTACAT
>DATDHE010000573.1:0-3338 GCA_036521695.1 Candidatus Acidiferrum sp.
GATCTGATCGTGTGTGACATAGCCACACCTCTTGGCGGTGCGGATAAGCGCTTTGACGGCCGCATCGGAAAGGTCGAGCAGGGGCCTATCAGGAGGGGTCTGGGGAGCCTCCATTCCCAGTTTTTCCTCTTTCTGTGGGATCTTGCTCGCCATAAATCTCCACCGTCGACATCGAGCCCGGCCGATTCCTAGGGCAAGAGTTTAATTGCAAGTCTCAAGTACGACTATTCCACATCAGAAACGGGGCATGCGAGCAGGACCGCCTCTTCCGCCAACGCCTCGGGTTACCCGAGGCTTCATCGGTAACAAACCCTCGCGCTGCAATTTTTTGCGGGCGAGCTTGCGGGCGCGACGGATGGCTTCCGCCTTCTCCCGGACTCTCCTCTCTGAGGGTTTCTCGTAATGTTTGCGGAGTTTCATCTCGCGGAAGAAGCCTTCGCGCTGCATCTTCTTCTTCAGTACTTTGAGGGCCTGGTCGACATTGTTGTCTCGGACGAAAACCTGCACCTGGTTTCCTCTCTAATAAATCGTTGATCGGCTCAAGGGACAAATCGCCCAGCCCACTGGTCGCGGATCGCAGGCCGCCGAGCCATACAGCATCCGGCCGATTACAGCGAGCGAAAAGCCGCGCCAGTGCAAAGAATCATTGCTGTCCAGGTAACGGCCAGTTCCTGTTCGTCAAATTGCCTCGCCGGATGGCTCACACCTCACCGCGCGTTCCCATTCTGCGCGTGGCAGACCGAATTTTAGGCATGGAAATCAGCCAAGCGAAAAACACCCGGTCGAAATCGCCGACGAGCGTTTAGCTGTGGCGTGGCCGCCTCAGCGAAGCAACTATGGAGAAATCATTAGATCGTAATACAACGGGTCGGTCGACCCCTACCTGTTCGTCGAAGAACTTACGGGATGCTTGCTCTTCAATCACTTCGCGCAGCCGCATAAACTGCTCCACGCGCTGATGCGGCTTCACGTCACGTTTACCTTCAAGATCGTCCATCGCCGCGGTGCTGATCGCGCACCGAACCATCTTGTCCTGATTGAGCATCGTAAATTCAACGACCATTCGATTGAAGTCGTAACCGTGCACCTCGCCTTGTCGCGGTGGCATCGCTGATTCTCCACGGTTAAAGAATTTTTCCTTGTGCTACCGGATTCCCGCCCAGGGGTTGAACCTGGCGAAAAATAGATGTTCTCCATCCCTTTCCCACAGGGCTGACCTCAATCCTATATCCCTTATAGTCAATTACTGTCATTTTCTGCGTTTGCGTAGCGAGGCGACAAGCTGACTGGGAATCGAAGCATGATCGCCTGCGTGCGTGCGTCGAGGAGTTGCGCGTTTTTTGGATGCGGTCTCACAATCCCGATTTAGCCATCGTAATTGAAAGGCGGATTGACGAGTTTGCACTGGGCGAGGTCCCCAGGAGAGCAAACTGCGCTCGAACGGCTTGCTCAAGTTATCGAGATGCTAGAGGCTCGAAAGCAGCAAGGCGAAGATTGGACAACAGCAAAAGAGCATGTTCACTCGTTGCCGCAAAGGTTGGCCTAGCGCCCGTCGCTTCGGCCACTTCATGGCGCCTCCACGGGGTGTGAACACCATGGGCTCGGATCGCCGCGGAGTAACTGTTCGATTTTCAACTGATCTTTGAATAGTTGCCCTCCGGGCGATGAGGTTTTCGTAGCAAAAGCGATGCTGCGACTGGGCGCGCCAACTATTGAAAATTGAACAGTAGCCCTGTTTTCGGCATCATCGTTTATCTCGCAGGCTGCTCATCGGTGGGCGGCGTCAAGTCGCGCTCGTAGAAGATATTTCGCGACGGCCTCGGATTGATATCCTTCGGCCATTCGATCCAGACCGATGGAACCCCAAACGGCGATAAAAATGCTCGCTTGACGGTGCCTACATAGACCACGCCGTCGAGCCGCACGAACGCCGTGTCGCCGGTCTTCATCGCTTCGCTGTAGCATAACTTGCGCGCTCATGGACGACTTCTTCATCCGGCTTTATATTGCCTTTTGGTCCCGCGCCCTCATCGCTGTAGTGGACCAGAAGGCGATGAGCGTAGGGCAGTCGCAGGCTTTAAGCCGGGCTGTTCACAGGGATTTCCCTTGGCGCGAATTTTTTGCATGTGTGCAAAAGGCAGGCGCTTATCTCGGTGATCCCATCGTCATCGAGCAATCCGGGACGGTGAAGCGCCTCAATGATGCGCTCCGTGGCGCCAAAGGCCCTTAAAGCCGTGCCTGTTCGACTGGTTAATCCATTCGTAAGCACGCTTCTAAGAGGTTTGGTTTGCCGAGGATCCTGCGTGCAGGTCAGGTTAGTCGACCTACCGGGCACCCCAGTTCCGAAGCTTTGGGTACGACCGCCTCAGTAATCGAAACTCCGCACGCTCGGCACTCAAAGGATTCTAATTCTGGCAACCCACCGATCTTTGGGATTGAGCGCACAAGCCGCATGGCTGCACCACAGCTCGGGCAACATGGAACGGGACGGTATTCGTGTTGCATAGGGCCCCCGACAGCTTAGGGCTTTCCGGTTGCTGATTGAAGCCATTCACAGTGGCCGTATTTGGGCAAAGGGATACTTCAATGCCGAGAGAGGGATTGAATTGGCTAGGCGAAAAATCTGAGATGCATTGTTCACACCGCTTCACGGGATCAATAGCGACGGCAGCGCCGACAACTTCGTCCGAATAAGGACCTTCCTGACAATCAGGGTTTCAGCGGCGAGTCATTAAAGCGGAACTTTCATACTGCAACCAAAACGATCCGCACAACGTTGGAGAGGTGTATGAATTCATATCCACTCACGAATAGGCTTTATTTGCACGACACCGGGAAATCTCTGTTTGTATGGGACTGCGTGGTGGGGCTGGGAGATGTCCCATGTTGGGCTGGATCAAATACTCAGGCAGGGTGCGGGTAGAAACCGACGCTTTGAAGCGAAATAGGGATTTGGCTTCTACCCGAACCCCTCTCTCCCTCGTTCGGACGAGGGGGTCGCAGGTTCAAATCCTGCCACTCCGACCAATACCCTTCGCAAGGCGCTGATAAGCCGCATCTTCTTGCAAACCTTGATCATTTAGAAGCGCGCCAAGTACACAAGTCGGTACACAGGCGCGCGCTACGGATGGTCAGGTTGCGGCAGGACAGGAACGGTAACTACATCGCGCGCAAACGTCTCCCGGATGATGTCCGAGACGAGTACGGGCGGCTGCATAAGGCGCGTTTCGAAGCCAAGTTCTTCGCTCATGCCAGCGTCGGAGCGAACGCAGCTAAGCAGAAATTTCGCGAGTGGGACGCCGAGGTCACCGCGCGCATAGACGCCATTCGTGCCGAGC
>DATDHE010000574.1:0-9021 GCA_036521695.1 Candidatus Acidiferrum sp.
AATTTACCGTACCATTCCAAACTCTCGTTAGCTGTCTGGTCCACGTTGCATTTGCTTGATCGGTGTTTGACCCGGTAAAAACTCCGCTGCCCCCGCTTACTCCATGCGCGTAGGTCAGCGCGATGCTGCTTCGAGCAAGTGCATAAGTCAAAGCTGCGTTTCCGGACGCAGCAATCTTTTGTGTCGATCCGCCGATCGCAACACGGAATGTGGTGACCTCCGGTCCGCCTGCAAGCTTCAGCGCCAGCCTTCCCGTAATCTTCCTTCCATATACAAATTGACCAACGTGGTCGCCCAACGCTTGCGGTTCACCTGGATAATGGAAAGCAGTGAATCGGTAGGCTATTCCGACAGTGTCTTTCCGAGTGAGCGCGTAGTTGTACCCGACATTTAGAATCTCAGTGTCGCTATTGACGTTTCCCGAATCAACGAAGTGCAGGGTCCCGTAGACGCCGGCGAGTGTGATGGAGCTCCGGGGAGTCACAACATAAGTAAATTGAACGGCAGAGGCATTGCTGTAGCGAGGACCATTCGTCGTCAAAATGGTCTGGCTAGGCACGAAGGTATTCTGAAGCCCGGGTAAAGGCACGGCCAAAGTCCCCATGATCCCCGGAAAAGCCAATCCACTCGCGCCCCCAAATCCAAACGTACTCTGGGGCAAGTAGGAGAACTGGTCAACAAAAAGCAATTGCCATCTTCGTTGATCGATCGCGTACGCTGCCGATAGCTGATGAAATTGCCCATTTCCCTGAATCGGGTCTGTTGAAAAGAAACCTCCACCAGAATAATTCGCTGAAAGAAGAGAATGACTCCAAGCCTCCAGCAAGCTGACGTCGCCGCTCACAAAACTGGTTGTGTTCCACCCAGAGTTCGACAATGGACTTAAGGATTTCGATCTACCAGAGTTGCTATATTCAATCCCAGGTAACCAATAGCTATGGCGCATTTCCGGAGTGCCCAGCGTAGGATTCTCGACGCCGCTCAAGGGCTGATTATCTGGCTGTATTGTCTGCGTTCCCTGATCCGCGTCCTGCTGGTTATCGCTGGTATCGAGAAGAGGCGGATATTCGCGCGCAGCAGGTTTCGGTTTTTCTTGACCCTCTTGCTGGGCAAGAAGCGGAGATGCGCAGATGCAAGCAGCCGTCACCCAAATAGTGCCGCGCACGAATTTTCCCAAGTCCTTCATTAATCTATCCCTACGGAACGACGATCACGTCACCAGGTTGTAACTCGATGTTTTGCGTCGCATTTTTACCGCTGATCGCCTCTTTATAATTAAATGGTATTTTGGTCTGCTTGCTGTTCTCCATGCGAAGCACGTAAATGTTTTTCACGCGGGCAAACTGCGTGAATCCGCCGCTGCTCGAGAGCGCCTGTAACACAGTCATGTGCGGCAGTAGTGCATAGGCACCAGCCTTCGTGACTTCTCCATTCACATAGATCCGGCGGCTATTGATCTCCGTCACGCTCACAGTCACTTGCGGTTCGTTAATATACTTTTTGAGTTGATCGCTGATTACACGAGCCAGTTCCATCGGTGTCAGTCCAACCGCTTGAACGTCATTAAGCAATGGCAAAGTGATCTTTCCATCCGGCCGAACGGGCACAGTGCGCGACAGCTGTTCTTCTTTCCATACATCAATTTTCAATACGTCTTGCGGCCCAATTCTATACGCCGGGTCCTCCCCAGCACTCTGTGCCACTACTGAAGTAGCTTGGCCTTTCGCAACCTTCGCTTCTTCCGGCTTGTCTTGCGCCGATTGGCGCTCACTGGCGGCTCGTGTCCCACTCGCCATCAGGCAGGCCGTCAGAATCACCACAATCGTTCTCATTGCCATTATCTTCACCCCTGCTCGGTCTTCTTTCCTTCCAGGCCCGTCTGCTTGATCTTGTAGAGCAAAGACTTGTAGCTAATCTGAAGATCGTGCGCCGCCCGCTTTCGGTTCCAGTGGGTCCGCTCTAGGGCCTTCTGTATCAACTCGCGCTCTGTGTGCCGGCAGGCTGCCCGTGAGGCTGCTTTCAGCGACGATATATTCCAGCTATCATCGTTTACAGGTACTGCCAGCCGAGCCGCGCACAAATCCGCAAGAGCTAGTGAAGGGTCCCCAACGGCAAGGATCCTTTTTGCAACGTTTTCCAGCTCGCGAATGTTTCCGGGCCAGTCGTAAGAATCGAGCAACTCTCGAACATCGCTGTTCAATGCCGGAGTTTTTTTCTCCAATTTATTTGAATGCTTCTGGAAAAAGAAATCCAGCAGCGCTGGGATGTCTTCTCGTCGATCCCGAAGGGGCGGCAAACGCAGAACTACACCATTGATTCGGAAGTACAGTTCTCGGCGAAAACGTCCAGCTTCGATTTCCTTTTCTAAGCTTCGCGATGTCGAGGATATGAAACGCGGGATCGACTTTCCTGCGAGGCCTCTCGGCTCCCCGTCGGGCAGCAATGAAAGTAATGCCCGTTGACAGACCGCATCCAGATCGTGCACGCCATCCAAAAACACAGTTCGCGGCGAAACGTCCCGACCTCCACTTGCCGTGAGAAACTCTGCCCTGACCTCTTCGAGCAACTGCCCTGCGTCCAGCGCCGCACAACTCACCTTCTTAAGAGTTGCTTCGCCTAATCCCGATAGCCGGTGTATCAACCGAGCATAAACCTCTTTACCCGTTCCGCTCTCCCCAACCAAGAGAACGGGAATATCAGTTCTCGCAATTTCCTGGATGGTTGCGTTCAGGGATTGCATGATCGGAGCCTGCCCGCGTACGGGACCGGCTTCCGCCGATTGTTCAAAGAGACTGCCAAAAGTCGTTGCCATGATACCCGCTATCGAACAATGCAGGTTCCGTACCAACAGCCAAGGGATTGCTGGGCCGTTAGACTTTCTGTAAGTCTTGTTATTTCTGCATGATAGGTCTCATTAGGGCCACAGAAATGCTCCAAAGGGTCGGGAGATGTCCCGATTAGTTTCCATCAAGTGGCAAGTTGCTATCCCATAATGGTCTTACCTGGCCCGTAATACCGCTGCCAGACCCACCCCCGGATGACCCACTCCGTGTTGGCACCGTCGGAATCCCTGGCCAAGCTTACGATGACGGCGGCTGCAGGATTCGATTTAGGAGCGGGCAGGAGATCAGCTCCGGCGGGTGCGGCGGCATTTCGACTCGGATCGCTGTTAAACCGCTCTCGATGTTCAACCCTGACGAGAGATAGTTGGCGTTCAAGTTGCGTCGAGGCATCGTGTGAAGCGCAGAGGACGGCAACGAGCTGCGACTCTAGAGAGATCGAGCGGGAAAACGCGCCGGGCGGGTGGATCCAGACGGACGCTGCCTGCGCCAAGCCTGAGATTTACGAAGCACTGGAGTTGTGCGGAGCGATGTATGCGATCCGCATTCGAGACTACGAGGGGCGAGGGGTGGAAGGATTGTCGAAGTCTTCCTCTCCTGTCCCCAGGGATACTCAGCCCCGAGCCTCTTGTGCGCTGCAGGAGCTTCTCGTAGTAAACGGGAAGCTGGGAGAAATCCGGATGGACCCGGGGGAAAGCAAGTGTCGGATCTGCGAGCCTGCAACCTCTGAGCGCATTTGCAGCCCTGGGTTCTTACGTCGATCGTCCCTCGGCAGCCGTCATAAATGAGTCTGTCCGGAAACCGGCGTCTGAAAAACTTAGGGAGTCCCCCAGCCGGGAACTATCATTTCCCTGCGGCGGCGTAACCAAAGACCGCTTTCAGCTCCAGGAATTCTTCCAGCCCGGCCTCACCCCATTCCCTACCGTTGCCCGACTGTTTGTAGCCTCCAAAACAACCGCCGAAATCTAATCGCGCGCCGTTAATGTGCACGTTTCCTGATCGAATTCGCTTCGCAACTCGGCGTGCACGCTCGATGTCGCCCGATGTTATGTAGCCTGACAATCCGTAGGGTGTGTCGTTCGCAATTCGGACCGCATCGTTTTCGTCCTCATAAGGGATGATGGTAAGCACCGGCCCGAAGATTTCCTCGCGAGCGATCGTCATGTCGTTGCCAACATTGGCGAATACGGTCGGCTTCACGAAGTAGCCCTTGAGGATGCCCTCCGGACGACCAGGGCCACCGGTAATTAGCTGTGCGCCTTCCTCCAGGCCCTTGTTGATCAGGCGCTGCACTTTTTCGAATTGAGCTTTGGTCGCGAGCGGGCCGAGGCTAGTGTCGGTAGTGAAGGGATCACCCAATCTGGTGGCCTCAGCAGCCCGCTTGGCGATCGCCGCGGCCTCAGCCATCTTAGCCCGCGGAACGAGCATCCGAGCTGGAGCATTGCAGGACTGTCCGGCATTGCGGAAGCACCCCTGCAAACCCTCCTTGACTGCACTCTCCAGATCAGCGTCATCCAAGATGATATTGGCCGACTTGCCGCCGAGTTCCTGGGTGACGCGTTTCACTGTCGGTGCAGCTGCAAACGCGACGGCAACGCCCGCGCGCGTGGAGCCGGTGAAGGAGACCATGGCCACTTCTGGATGCGAAGCAATCGCCGATCCCACTGTTGGGCCATCACCGTTTACCAGGTTGAAAACGCCAGCCGGCATTCCCGCTTCGTCCAGAATTCGCGCAAAGAGGTATGCCGAGAGAGGCGCAACTTCGCTGGGCTTCAGGACCATCGTGCAGCCAGCCGCTAATGCAGGAGCAACTTTGCAGGCAATCTGATTCATGGGCCAGTTCCATGGCGTAATCAGCCCACAAACCCCCATCGCCTCTTTGCGCATCAAAGTGGAGCCCTTCGTTTCTTCGAACTTGAAGTGGCCCAGCACTTTCACTATCTCCAAAAAATGGGCTAGGCCGGCGGGGGCTTGGGCAGCTCTGGACAGGCTTATGGGAGCGCCCATCTCCAATGAAATGGTCTCTGCCATTTCATCCATATGTGACTTATAAACCTTTATGATTTGCTGCAACAAAGCCAGTCGCTCGTTAACCGTAGTCTCGGAGTACGACTCGAAAGCGATCCTTGCCGCGGAAACAGCATTCTCAACGTCAACCGAGCTCCCGAGCGAGATCATAGCGATTTGCTCCTCGGTAGCAGGGTTGGTGACAGCAAAATCGCGCGGCTCGGCCGGACTGACCCACTTCCCGTCAATGTAAAACAGGCGGCAGTCTTTCAAAGGTTTCCTCACTGTGTCGAGTATCAGGCCCACATCGCAAGCTCCCCTACATTGTGGGATCTGGGCAAATCTCAATTCGTGCGCGCATGAAGCTGGTTGGTATCGGTCAATGCCAGGACGGCAAAGCCCGTCGCTGCGTCATTCATGAAGCGCCCCACATTCGAGGACGGGACGCGTCGCTTGTTCAGAGAAGATGCAGTCCAGGAGCCTTCGCTCCTATTCTGGCTTCGCACCAACCAATCAAGGCCTTTGTTTACCTGACTGACTTGTCGGGAGACAGCCGCTTCTTCTAAGGCAAAAATAATAAAGCTGGTTGCGAGTCCGTCGCTTTGCACTTCCTGGAGTGACCCATCGTCCCGCTTCCACTTGCCGAAGAGGGAAGCTAGATTCAAATCCTTCCAGGTAATGGCAACAGACAGCAGACTCCAGCCGCCGTCCGAGTGTTGCTTAGCTAGCAATTCCTCGATGATCGTATGCTGCTGCGTTGGGGTGAGAATTCCGCGCAATTTCGTCGAAGCCCACAATAGGGCACCGCGATTCATTGGAGACTGTGCCGCGGAGTTACGTTGGAGGTATTCCCTCAGCATATTGACATTGTTTTGGATCTCCGGGGTGTCGCGATAATTCTCTGGAGCTATGCCAACCGCAATCGCTGCGAGTGTGGCCCCAAAATAATCAGAGCCTCGCGATTCCCATGGCTTCAAATCAAACACCTCCCATAGCCATGATCCCTTCGCCTCCCCCTCTGCTTGCTGGAGCCGCCACATATTGTCGAACGCAGAGCGGGAATCCTGGCTTAGCTTTCCAGTTTGCGCATCACTGCTCGCAAGAATGAACGCGTTGAGAACAGCTTCGGTTGATCGAGACTCAGCAGTCTTGTGAGGACCATCCTCTTGATCGTTGTAGAAGGGTGCGACCTCCTTCCAAAGACGGACGCGCTTTAGCACGTTGGCTAAGAGCAATTGCTCCTCCGGGGTTGGGCCGTCTTCTGCAAGTGTCTTTCGAAGAGCAGGGCGTGCAATGATATAAGGCACCACGGTGTGACAGGAAACACAGAAAGTTCCGTGATCGCGCTCGGCCACTGGCCATTTCATCCACGAGGTTTCCCTTTGATCAAGATAAGCAGCAGCGCTCTTGGCATCCCAAGCAGTCGAAACCTGCTTGCCGAGATAATCGCTACGAGCAACAACAGCATTTTCATTTTCGTAGCTGCTGGCCTTCGTTTCATCGTGGGAGCAGGACGCAAGACATCCGGCGGTGAGACAGGCGGACAGAAGGAATAATTCCGGTGTATTCAGCTTCACAAAGATCGCCTACCCTAGGAAATGCGCGGTCACGATCAGGCAAAATATAGAGACGGCAAGCATCACCAGCTTATTTTACCACGACGATCTGGCCACGATGCACCATCAGTCTGGATGCGGCACGGGAAGCACCGCCATAGGCTGAATTAGCGCTGTACCAGCCCAAAGAGGCTTGTCGCATAGCACCAGGCTGCCGACCGTCCCTGTGGCCGGTTGGCGGCTTGCGAAGCATTGACTTTTCATGGCAACGAAACTCAAAATCAGACTTGCATGCTTTCTGCGTAGTTTTCGCCTAACGAGAGCATGGATCGTATCTTGGACAGGTCCGGAAGAGTGCTATTCAAGACTGCTGCGCGACTGCGCTGTTGTTTTGCGACGACTTGGCAGATTCGCTCCTGCCTCTCGCATTGAGCATGGATCACGCTTGGGCTCGTTGCATGGAGCGATTTGGGGCAGGGCTCTAGCTAAGCTAGGCAAATTGCCATGTGGTATTGCGACGCAGTTCTCGGTCGAAGCTCTCATTGAAACCACTGCTGACCGGAGACTGACTACGACCGCTAGAGCCTCTTAGGTTGGATGTGAATTACCGAGGTGTTCGCGGAGAATGCCTAGCATTCTCCGCAATGGTTCGGCTGCGCCCCAGAGTAACTGATCGCCAACCGTAAAAGCCCCAAGAAATTCAGGGCCGATTTTCAGCTTATGAAGTCGGCCGATCGGTACGTTCAAGGTTCCCGAAACAGCTGTCGGCGTGAGGCAACGCAGGGTCGATTCCATGTCATTGGGAATCAATCGCACCCAAGGGTTGCTGTTCACTAGTATTTGCTCGATATCCCGCAGCGGCACGTCTCTGGTGAGCTTGATGCAGAGCCCTTGACTATGACACCGCATCGTTCCAATACGCACGCAAATGCCGTCGACCGGTACCGGCGGTTCCAGGTCCATAATTTTGGCCGTTTCGGCCATACCCTTCCATTCTTCGCGTGTTTGACCGCCCGGCATGTCTCGATCAATCCACGGAATCAAGCTGCCCGCCAGAGGCGCGCCGATTTCCTCTATCGGCAGGCTCAAAGATCGCTGCGCTTGAGTCATCAAGAGGTCAACTTCCAACGCATTTCCAGACTGAATCGCGCGAGTCGGATCTGTTAGGCACTCCATTTGCTTTACCAACTCCAACATCTTGGCGGCGCCAGCACCGGACGCCGCTTGATAAGTCATGGTTGTAATCCATTCGACCAATTGCATCCTAAATAGCCCACTAACAGCCATCAACATCAAGCTGACGGTGCAATTGCCACCCACGAAAGTTCGCAGGCCGCGCGCCAGACCATCGCGAATTGCGTTGGCGTTTACGGGATCGAGAATGATGACAGACTGGTCGCTCATGCGGAGCGTTGAAGCGGCATCGACCCAAAAGCCTCTCCAGCCGCGGCTGCGCAGAGGACCATAGATCTCGGTCGTGTACTCGCCCCCCTGGCAACTGATCAAGATGTCGCAATCGATAAGCAAACTTAGGTCTTTCGCATCCTCCAGCTTGAGGCCTGGACCGTACTCTTTAGGTGCAGGGCCTGCGATATTCGATGTGGAAAAAAAGATCGGTTCGATGCCATGGAAGTCGTTTTCCTCACGCATCCTCTGCAAGAGGACACTTCCGACCATGCCTCGCCACCCGATCAGACCTACGCGCAACATGGAGCCTCCGAACTCTACCAGTTTACCCGTTTAGACAGTTGAAAGGGCCGCGCTCTGTGGATCCAGATGACAAAGAACTTCCCGGCTAGATCTTGCCCTGTTCGCAAGGTTGGCTCGGGCTTGCCGGCCGTTCCCAAATGCTTGCTATAGGAAGCGCTTGCGAATTGGGCGAGCCGAGTTGAAATTCTCGGTGGGTAGTGAGGAGCGCTGACTTCATATCTTTCTGCGCCACCACGAAGGAAATGCTGCACCCCGAAGAGCCTTGTGCGATCGCAACGATGTTCACGTTCTCGCGGTCCAGCGCGCCGAACGTGCGGCCTACAATTCCAGAGACGCCACGCATGTTCTGGCCGACGACAGCGATGATTGCAACATCCGGATCGAGGGTGACGTGTTCTACTTTCTGGTGCGGCAGATCCTGTGCGAACTCGCGGCGTAGCGCCTCGACCGTGTGCTCGGCCAATGCAGATGGCACGACCAAGCGGATTTCATATTGCGAAGACGATTGCGAAATCAAGAGCGCATTGGCTCGAGCGGTCTCGATCGTTTTGAAGGTGCGGCCCAAGACATCCGGTACCCCCAGCATTCCTGGGCCACCAACGGTGATCAACGCCACGTCGCTGATCGCAGTGAGGGCCTTCACTTCTCCGCCGTTCGAAGTTCCCGTCGGCGTAATTTTCGTTCCGGGCCGTTCGGGAGCGAACGTATTGCGAATCCAAAGTGGAGTACTGGATTCCATTACAGGGCGAAGAGTTTTCGGATGCAGAACCTTGGCGCCGAAGTATGCGAGCTCGGCCGCCTCGCGGTATGAAATCTCGGGAATCCTGCGCACGTCGGGCACCAGGCGCGGATCGACCGTCTGCACGCCGTCCACGTCCGACCAGATAATGACCTCGTCCGCGTTGAGA
>DATDHE010000575.1:0-4560 GCA_036521695.1 Candidatus Acidiferrum sp.
GGGGTTCTGGGGATTGTGCTCGGCGAATTTCCGGATTGCGGCCCGCTCATGTCGGGTAGTGCGACAGTGCGCGACGTGTGTACAAGAATTCTAGGTGCGCTGGGAGTGCCGATTGTTTATGGCGCGGCGGTGGGGCATACGCCACGGCCGATGTTGACTGTGCCGTTGGGAGTAAAGGCGCGTCTCAGAACCCAAGGAGAAGGAGAGCTGGAAATTCTTGAGCAGGCGGTCGTGCGATGAGTGACGCGAAGCATGTTCACGTGATTGGCATTGGAGGCTCGGCGATGGCTCCTCTTGCAGGGATGATGCGCGAGCATGGCTATCGCGTGACGGGGTCGGATTCGGGAGTTTACCCCCCGGCTTTGACGCTGCTGGAAAAGCTGGGGATTTCGTTTTTTCAAACTTTTGACGCAGCGCACCTGGAACCGGCGCCGGATTTGGTGGTCGTCGGAAATATTATTGCGCGCGGCAATCCGGAGCTGGAAGAGGTGCTGGACCGCAAGATTTCCTATCGCTCCATGCCGGAGATTCTGGAAGAGGTGTTTTTGCCAGGGCGGCACTCGATCGTGGTAAGCGGCACGCACGGGAAAACCACGACAACCGCGATGCTGGCTTGGATTTTTCACACAGCGGGCAAACGGCCGAATTTTCTGGTGGGGGGCGTTGCCGAAAATTTTGGGAAGAGTTATGGATCGGGCGGCGGGGCAGAATTTATTCTGGAAGGCGATGAGTACGAAACGGCTTTTTGGGACCGCGGACCGAAGTTCTTTCACTACCATCCAGATGATTTGATCATCACTTCGCTCGAATACGACCACGCGGATATTTACCGAGACTTTGAAACGTACGAGTTGGCGTTTCGACGGTTAGTGAATCTTGTGCCACGGCGCGGGCGTGTCGTCATCTGGGGAGATACGCAAGAATCTGGGCCGGCTTTGCGGCGGGCCGCGGAGAAGGCCTTTTGCCCCGTGGAGACGTATGGATTTTCCGCGGCGAACGATTGGGTGGCGAGCGATTTGGCAGTAGATGGCGGAGGAATGCGGTTTCGCATCGCGTATAAGGGCACGCTCTTTGGAGAGTTTGCGCTCGCGGCGAGCGGGCGCCACAACGTTCTAAATGCTATGGCGGCCATCGCGGTGGCTTGCGGTCGCGGAGTTAGCGCGGAAGATTTGTCAAAGGCGCTAACGACATTTCGTAGCGTGAAGCGGCGGATGGACGTGAAGGGGGAAGTTCGCGGGGTGCTGGTTGTGGATGATTTTGCGCATCACCCGACGGCCGTGCGCGCGACTATTGAGGCTGCGCGGACACGGTGGCCTGCTCGGCGGCTGTGGGCGATCCTCGAGCCGCGGTCGAATTCGATGCGGCGGAAAGTGTTTGAGGAGACGCTTCCGGTCGCGCTGGCGCTGGCAGACCGTGTGGTGTTGGCTGGCGTGTTTCGCGCACAACAGCTCGGCGACGAAAATCGTCTCGAGCCGGAAGCGGTGGCGGAGAGTGTGCGCGAGTTGGGAAAAAGCGCGCGAGTGTTTCCAAGCGCCGACGCCATCGCGGACCAAGTATCGGTGGAAGTAGAGCCCGGCGATGTGTTGCTCGTGATGTCCAACGGCAGCTTCAACGGACTCTGCGATAAGTTACTCAAAAGGCTAGAGAGTGCGGGTCCGCTTCCACACGAGGCTAGCGTTCGGTGACCCTTTCATCCTTCCGTTGGCGGGTGCCGCTCCTTTTCTTGTTCCCGGTCTTACTTGGTTCGCAACAGGTTGACCGACCGCAGAGTGTCCAGTACACAATTTCTCTAGCGCATCCTGAGCAACACTTGTTCCACATAACGATGTTCATTCCTGATGTGCACGGAAGCGTGACTCTGCAAATGCCCGCGTGGAACGCCCTCTATCAGATTCGTGATTTCAGCGCTCACGTGCGGGATATCCAATTTGGAAATAGTATGCACCCGCAACAGGCAGCGAAAGTGGACAAGCAAACGTGGCGGGTGCAGGGCGACGGCATGGTCGTTGTGTGGTACGTCACCTACTGGGATGAACCCGGCCCGTTTGCGACGCAGCTGAATGCTGACCACGCCTTCATTAATCCTGCAATGATTCTGATGAATATCCCGGAGCGTCGAGGCCAGCCCGTGTCCCTCGAACTCGATGGTGTCCCCGAGGGATGGCGGCCGACGAGCGCAATAAAGTGGGGCGCGGGCTCCACTAACAACCGGTTTCCGATCTGGTCTGCTCAGCACTTCACTTACGATGAGATGGTGGATGCGCCAATCGAGGTCAGTAATTTCAAGGAGTTCAGCATACCGGGGCTGCCAGTGGATATCCGGGCGGTGGTTCATGGCGACGCTTGGAGCCAGAAAAAGATCGAAAGCGACTTAAGTCGAATTTGCAATTACGAACTGAAGTTGATGGACGGAGCGCCGTTCGAGCATTACCTTTTCATTTTGCACATTGGGAAGGGAGCGGGCGGCGGTGGGATGGAGCATACGAATTCGACGGCCATTGGGATCCCATCCGATGCAGACCTATCCGGAGTGGCGGCGCACGAATTTTTTCATTTGTGGAATGTGAAGCGCATCCGGCCAGCGACCCTCGAGCCGGTGGACTACACGAAGGAACAGTACACGCGGGCTCTATGGTTCGCGGAAGGCGTGACGAGCACGTACGGCGCATACACGCTGGTGCGCAGCGGGATTTGGAATAAGGATCGGTTCTACGAGGATCTGGGAGAGCAGATCAGCGAGTTGGAATCGCGGCCCGCGAACCGCTGGCAGAGTGCCGAACAATCGAGTCTGGACGCGTGGCTGGAAAAATATTCGCTCTACAATGGGCCGGAGGACAGCGTTTCCTACTATACAAAAGGACAGGTTTTAGGAGACTTGCTGGACATTCTGATTCGGGACCGCACGAACAACGAGAAGAGTCTGGATGACGTGCTGCGCGGCTTGAATACGGACTTCGCCAAAGCCGGGAAGACGTACCGCGACAGTTTGGATATTCGGCTAGAAGCCGAGAAGGTGGCGGGCGGGTCGTTTGAAGAGTTCTTCCGGGATTATGTCGCGGCAGCAGGACCACTTCCTTATCAGCGGATACTTGGGCTTGCCGGACTCGAATTGCGAACGGTCGAACACAAGAAGGCGGTGCTCGGATTTTCGGCTCAACGTGACCCCGCTGGCACGGTTACAGCGCGCGAGGTTGACGATGGTAGCCGTGCCGCGGAAGCGGGGTTGCGTTCCGGAGACGTGATTGTGAACTGGAACGGCGGCGACGTGCCGCGCTCTCTCGGTCGATGGGTGCGCGAACGGCAGCCAGGAGAGACGGTGAAAGTGCGCATCCGACGTGAGGAGAAAGAGCAGACTCTTAAGTTCAATCTTGGTGAAGAGCAAGAAGTGCTCTACCAGGTCGCCGAGGATTCTCGTGCCGGCGAGAAAGCTAGGCATATCCGTGACGGTTTTCTTCACGGCGTCACGCAAACAGTCCATTTCCCTGACGGCCGATGAAAACCTGCCGTGGATTTGCGTGATCATCTCTTTTGAAGCAACCATCACCCGTTGCCCATCATCAAGATTCATGAGGACCTTAACCAGCTGAGAACACCTCACGCTTCCGCAGTCTTAAAGCATGCTACAAGAGATTCTGGGACCCCAGTCCTTCCAGCGCGAGAAAGTCAGACGAGCGGTGGAACGAAATCCAATTCAGGAATTTAGGATAGAAGAAGTAAGCCGAAACCTAGCCATGAGAAAGGGAATAGCCATGGTAGAGGACACGCTATGAATTCGAGAACTATACGCGGCATATTTGCGATGCTTGTGCTTCCGTTTCCTGCGTCAGCTTCGCTGGGAGGCGATGTGACATCGGTGCAGACGGATCAGGCCAAAATGCAAGGCAGCCTGCGGACGTCCAGCAATAATTCGTACACGATTCACGAAATCCAAGCTTCGACAGGCGTAGCGGTGAAGGAATATGTTTCCCCTGCCGGAAAGGTGTTTGCCGTTACATGGCAAGGGCCTTTTCATCCTGACTTGCGTCAGCTTTTGGGGACGTACTTTGACCAGTTTTCTCAAGCTGAACAGGCTCAGCGCGCGCAGCGCCACGGGCCGCTGCTGATCCAGCAGGCTGGTTTGGTGGTTCAAATATCGGGACATATGAGGTCATTTTGGGGGAAAGCGTACGTGCCTCAGATGTTGCCACCTGGAGTCCACGTCGAGGATATCCGATGAAACGTGTACGGTTGCAAAGACTTCTTTATTTGAGTTTGGCGGGAGCCGTGGCCGCAGCGGCGGGATGCAGTGGAAGTAGCAGCGGCAGTAGTACCGGCGGTGGCGGGGGAGGTGGCTCCACAGCGAACGTGCAGGCGATTACGGTCAATACTGGGCCGACCGCGGCTCCTCCGCTCAACTCCCCCTACATTAATGGCGCATTCACGAGCTTAACGGTCTGCGCGCCCGGCAGCACAACAACCTGTCAGACGATCAGTGGCATCTTGGTTGACACGGGGTCGTCTGGTCTGAGGATATTGTCGTCGGCCCTTACGATTTCGCTTCCCCAACAGACCGCGTCCAAC
>DATDHE010000576.1:0-5902 GCA_036521695.1 Candidatus Acidiferrum sp.
ATGAAGACCAGCCGGGCCACGAGCACGAAGCGCTCTTGAGTTTCGCGCTCTGGAAGAGCTTGTTTGGCGGCGACCCGCGGATCTTGGGAAAGACCATGCAGCTCGACGGCCAGCCGTATGCCATTGTCGGTGTGCTCCGCAAAGATTTCTCCCTGGGCGGCAAACAAGATTTGTGGGTTCCGCTCGGCCTTGACCGGATGAAGCCGCAGGATCGCGGCTCGCATTACTTGACAGTCACGGCGCGATTGAAGCCCGGCGTCACCTTGGCGCAAGCGTCCGCGGAAATGGACCGCTTCGCCACGCAGCTCGAGCGCGAAAATCCCAATAACTACGGCGCGAGCAGCGGCTGGGGGATGTTCGTCGTACCCCTTAAAGAGCAGATGGTTGGGAGGACCCGGCCCGCACTGCTGGTACTCTTGGGTGCGGTGGCTTTCGTTCTGCTGATTGCTTGCGTCAACGTCGCGAATCTGCTGCTCACGCGCGCTTCCGCTCGCGAAAAAGAACTCTCCATCCGTGCCGCAATGGGAGCCGGACGTGCGCGAATCATGCGCCAGCTTTTGACCGAGAGTCTGGTACTTGCGGCAGTGGGAGGCGTGCTTGGTCTCTTCCTCGCCTACTGGGGTGTGTATGCCCTGCGCCTGCTTGCCCCCCAGAATTTCCCACGAATGGACGAGGTCAGCGTGGATCCGCTCGTTCTCTTGTTTACGTTCGGAATTTCCTTGCTGACGGGCCTCGTCTTTGGACTTGCGCCCGCTTGGCAGGTAGGCCGCACTAATCTGCAGGGTACATTGAAGGAAACGGGACAAAGCACTTCGGCGGCAAGAGGTACCCGTCGCTTGCGCCAGATCCTCGTTGTCTCGGAGATGGCACTGGCCGTACTTCTCCTGGTTGGCGCGGGCTTGCTGATTCGTAGTTTCCAGCATCTCCTTGAAGTCAATCCCGGTTTTCAGCCGCAGCACCTCCTCTCGATGAGGCTTTCTCCCCCGACAAAGGCATACCCGGACGGCGCCCCCCTCCAGGCTTTCTATCAGCAGGTTCTGGATCGAGTGAGAACGATTCCAGGGCTGCAATCCGCCGGGGCGGTTTCTGAGTTGCCGCTGAGCGACTCCTATTCTTCCGGATCGACTTTCTTCGAACAGACTTCCGTCACGGACCTCCCCCGATACGCTCCAATGAACAATTTGCCTTACACCGAAATTGATTACCGCACGGTGGTGCCGGGATATTTCCAGGCCATGCAGATTCCTTTGGTGCGCGGCCGGTTGCTCACCGATACAGACACGAGTGAAGCCCTGAGGGTCGCGGTTGTGGACCGGGATTTTGCGAACCGCTTCTGGCCTAACGAAGACCCCATCGGAAAACGCATCGCGGTTCAGCCCGTCCCCAAGTCAAATCCCCTCATCCCCCAATGGTGCACCGTGGTGGGAGTAGTCGGCCACGTGAAACATTATGGGCCGGACGTCGAAGGGCGTGAGCAAGCTTATTTCCCGCTTGCTCAACTCTCTTTTGCGCGAACCATGTATCTTGCCGTGCGGACGAAGCTCGAGCCGGCTGCGGTGACCAGCGCCATCCGCCAACAAGTATCTGCCGTTGACAAGAACATGCCCGTCTACGAGGTCAGCACCATGGAGCAGTTGCTCTCGAATTCCGTGGTTCAGCCGCGCCTCAATTTGACGCTGCTTGTCGCGTTCGCCTCCATCGCGCTTGTGCTCGCGGCAGTGGGGATTTACGGCGTGATGGCTTACACCGTCTCACAGCGCACCCATGAGATCGGCATTCGAATGGCCCTCGGCGCGCAACGCGAAGACGTGCTGAAGCAAGTACTCAGGGAAGGCGCACAATTGGCTGCCCTCGGGCTCGCGCTGGGTCTTGTGGGATCGCTCGCGGCCACGCGATTGATTGCCACGCTGCTCTTCGGCGTAAAACCAACCGACCCGCTGACCTTTGCCGCGGTCGCGGTGGTACTGGCAAGCGTCGCGCTCGCGGCATGCTACATACCGGCTCTGCGCGCTACGCGCGTGGACCCGCTGTCGGCATTGAGATACGAATAGAGTCTCAAATAACCCGACGCTCCTCCAAATGTGAACGTTCTGCCGTGAGATGTTCATTCCGGCGTAACAAATCTTCCATATAAAGCTGGCTGACACGCCAGCACAAATACCCGCAGGCTGGCTCTCGAGTCGAGAACCTAGAGGAGAGTTATGGCCGCAACGGCAACCGCACAGCCAACTGCAACCCCGGTTCCGCATGCACTGACCGAAAAACTGAATAGGAAGCCCGGCCGGGTCGGAATGCTGGCGTTCGGGGTGGTTTTGATCTTCGGAGTGATTTTCATCGGCTATAGCCTCTCGCGTGACCTGGCAGGGTTGGAGTTGGGTTCCGCGCTGCCTTACATTCTTTTGGGCACGGCGCTGCTCGTGGCGCTGGGATTTGAGTTCGTAAACGGCTTCCACGACACGGCAAACGCCGTTGCGACCGTGATTTATACGCATTCGATGGAGCCGCACATTGCCGTGGTATGGAGCGGATTCTGGAATTTCGCGGGCGTGGTGACGTCGTCTGGCGTCGTGGCGTTCACCATCATTTCGCTGCTCCCGGTAGAATTGATTTTGCAGGTGGGAAGCGGCGCTGGCTTTGCGATGGTTTTTGCGCTGCTTGTGGCGGCAATTCTCTGGAATCTCGGAACCTGGGCGCTGGGGCTGCCGGCTTCAAGTTCGCATACGCTGATTGGGTCGGTCATAGGCGTTGGCATTGCGAACCAGCTGATGCAAGGGCGAACGGGGACAAGCGGCGTGGACTGGGCGCAGGCCGCGACGATCGGAAAGTCGCTCCTGCTCTCGCCCGTATTTGGGTTCGTTCTGGCATCCGGACTGTTTCTGTTCATGAAGGCGATCATCAAGGATAAGCGGCTTTACGAAGCGCCTAAGGGTGCGGAGCCTCCTCCGTTTTGGATTCGCGCCATGCTCGTGTTCACTTGCACGGGCGTGAGCTTTTTCCACGGTTCGAATGACGGGCAAAAAGGCATGGGCTTGATCATGCTGATCCTGATCGGCACGGTGCCCACAACGTATGCGCTGAACCATGCCGTGACAGCGCAGCAATCGCAGGACTTCATTGCCGTTTCAGCGCAGACCGCGGATACATTGAATAAATACGTGCAAAACAGCGCGGCCATCGGCGATCCGCGCGAAGACGTGACGGAGTACATTCGTACCAAAGAGTTCAAGCCGAACACGATGCTGGCGTTGCGCGAGCTCGTGAACGGTGTCGGGACGGAAATGGCGATCTTCAAAGAACTGTCCAAAGTTCCGCACACGCAGGTGCGCAACTTCCGAAATGATATGTATCTGGTCAGCGAGGCCATCCGGCTGATGCAAAAGTCCGGTAAACCGGCGATCGCCGCGGCCGATGCGGCGGTGCTGAAGAATTACAAAAGCCACATCGACAAGGCCACACGGTTTATTCCGCTGTGGGTCAAGGTAGCGGTGGCGCTCGCTTTGGGCCTCGGCACGATGGTTGGGTGGAAGCGGATCGTGGTAACGGTGGGCGAGAAGATCGGCAAGAACCATCTGACGTACGCGCAGGGAGCAGCGGCCGAAATCACCGCAATGGCGACGATTGGTGCGGCGGATGGATTGGGCTTGCCGGTCAGTACGACGCATGTGTTGTCGTCCGGCGTAGCAGGAACGATGGCGGCGAATCATTCCGGTTTGCAATGGGCAACGGTGCGAAACCTCCTGCTGGCTTGGGTTCTGACGCTGCCCGCGGCGATGACGCTGTCGGGATTTTTGTTCTTTGCATTCCGCAAGCTGTTCTAGTTGCAACAAGTAAGCTTCCAAGGACGGGACCAACCATCACCAAAAGCTGAGACAGCCAAAATTGGCTGTTCCACAACAGCCAGATGCTTCTTAGGCAGAGCCAAGAGAGACGCATCGAGGCATATAATCTTCCTTGTTGGGGATAGCCACGGAATTGTGGTGGCTTGAATTTCAATCCATAGGTCGCCGTGGAGGCACTATGAACGCAAGTACTGCACGCGCTGAACAAGATCTGTGGCCCGAACTTCCTCTCGAAGCTTGGCAAGACACCTACGCCACACTCCACATGTGGACGCAAATCGTGGGCAAAGTGCGGCTGGCGCTGACCCCGAATATCAATCATTGGTGGGGAGTGCCTCTCTACGTGAATGCTTTGGGGCTGACCACTTCGGCCATCCCCTACGGCGGCGGAAACTTCGAGGTGCAGTTCGACTTCATCCGTCATCAGCTCGTCATTCGAACCTGCAACGACGCGATCCTCGCCCTGACTTTGGCGCCACGCAGCGTCGCCGATTTTTACCGCGAGTTCATGGGAGCTTTGGCTTCGTTGGGGATTGCGGTGAAGATCTGGAAGATGCCGGTGGAGATTCCGAACCCGATCCCATTCGACGAGGACACGCAGCACACCTCGTACGATCCGGAGTACGCCAACCGCTTCTGGCGAATTTTGGTGAGCTGTGAAACGGTGTTCAAGGAATTTCGTGCAGGGTTCATCGGAAAAGCCAGCCCGGTGCATTTTTTCTGGGGCAGCTTCGATCTGGCGGCGACGCGCTTCTCTGGGCGGCGCGCTCCGGAACGCGTGGGGGCCGACTCCATCACGCGGGAAGCGTATTCGCACGAAGTGATCAGCGCGGGATTTTGGCCGGGAGGTGGCGAAGTCAAAGGAGCCACGTTTTACGCGTATGCCGCGCCCGAACCGGCTGGATTTGCACAGAGTCCGATACGGCCGGCGGAAGCGTTTTATCATCCGCAGTTGAAGGAATTTATTTTGATGTACGACGACGTGCGGCGGGCCGCTTCGCGGAGAGAGACGCTGCTGGCGTTTTTGCAAAGTACGTATGACGCGGGAGCTGACCTTGCGAAGTGGAACCGCAAGGAGCTAGAACGCGGAGCAAGTTAGGAGTGCCGCGGCTCGGCATGCCTGAGCTGGCTGCTCGTGGCGCGAATGCGTCAGGAAATGAAATTAGACTCGATGAAAAGATTGTTGAGGGCTTCGGAAAGGTTGGGGTGCGCGAAAACCGCGTCGCGAAGAACGGTGTAAGGCAACTTCCCCATCATCGCTAACTGAAGCATCGACATCACTTCGCCACCTTCCAGGCCAAGAACAACCGCGCCCAGGATTTGTCCAGTTTCGGCATCGACAACTGCTTTCATGAAGCCGCGCGTTTCGTCGACTTCCAGTGCCCGTGCTACGCGGTTCATTGGCATCTTGGCGACGCGAATTTTGCGATCGAGTACGCGAGCTTCGGATTCCGTCCGACCGACGCGGCCTAGCTGGGGATCAATGAAGACGGTATAGGGAAGAAGGCGGCCAACCGTGCTTGCGCTACCCTTTTCGATGAGATTAGTGCGGATGATACGGAAGTCGTCGTAAGAAATGTGCGTGAACGCAGGGCCGCCATTGATGTCGCCCAGCGCGTAAATTCCAGCCACATTCGTTTCCAGCTTTGCGTTGACCTGAATAAAGCCACCCTTGTCCGCGGTAATCCCTGCGGCGGCGAGGTTTAGAGTGTCTGAGTTGGGCACGCGGCCGGTGGCGACGAGCAAATGGGAGCTGCTGAGCGTGCGGCTTTCGCCTCCGGCGTCTTCGCCAGAGCAGACGGCAAGTTTGATTTGCGGGCCCTCTTTGGCGACGCGCTTAGCTCTTGCGTTGAGCAAGACCTCTATGCCGTCCTGCTGCATGATCGCCAGAACTTCCGCGGCGACATCGGCGTCTTCGCCGTGCAGCAATTGCGCAGCGCGTTGCACGATGGTTACGCGGCTGCCAAAACGGCGAAAGAGTTGGCCAAATTCGAGGCCGACGTAGCCGCCGCCAATGACCAGGAGATGTTCGGGCACGGCGTCGAGCTCCATGATGGAAGTGC
>DATDHE010000577.1:0-7616 GCA_036521695.1 Candidatus Acidiferrum sp.
ATTGAGCAAATGCACTTCGAAAGAACCGGCGCTCGGGATAGAAAAACTCAAACCAACGCAGAGTAGACAAAAATCGACGATTGAGAAAGACGGGACAACGTGGGGACGATTGCTAAGAGCGGGATGCGGAGTGAGCAGGACGGTGTGACGCCGCTGGAGAACGTTGTGGATTTGCGGAGCGACACCGTGACGCGGCCGACGCTGGAGATGCGGCGGGCTATGGCGAAGGCGGAAGTCGGGGACGATGTGTATGGGGAAGACCCGACGGTGAACCGGTTGGAACGGCAGGCGGCGGAGATTTTTGGGAAAGAGGCGGCTTTGTTTGTGCCGACCGGATGCATGGGGAACTTGATTGCGATCAAGACTTGGACTCATCACGGGGATGAAGTGATTTGCGATGAGAAGAGTCATGTGAATTTGTATGAGTTGGCGTCAATGTCGGCGATTGCAGGGTGTATGCCGCGGATTGCGCGGGGCGTCGATGGGATTCTTTCGTGGAAGATGATTGAGGCGGTGATTCGGCCGAAGATTTATTACGACTCGCAGACGGCGTTGATTTGTATTGAGAATACGCACAATATGGCGGGCGGGACTTTGCACGCGACCGCTTCGGTGGATGAGATTTGCGGGCATGCGCATAAAGCTGGATTGAAAGTGCATTTGGATGGGGCGCGGATTTTTAATGCGTCGGTGGCGCTTGGCGAGAGTGTTGCCGAGATGACGAAGAATGTGGACTCGGTGATGTTTTGTTTGTCGAAGGGGCTCGCGGCGCCTGTGGGGTCGATGATTGTAGGAACTGCGGCGTTCGTTGAAAAAGCGAGGATTTACCGAAAAATGTTCGGTGGCGGAATGCGGCAGGCGGGAGTGATTGCGGCGGCCGGGTTGATTGCGCTGGAGGAATCGCCGGGGCGGCTGCATGTGGATCATGAGAATGCGCAGGTTCTGGCGAAGGAGATTGCCGCGATGCCGGGGTTAAAGATTGATCCGCCGAAGGTCAAGACGAATATTGTGATTTTTGATTGTGAAGGGACGAGAAAGAACGCGGTGGAGCTATGCGATTTGTTGCGGGAGAAGGGGATTTGGGCACTGGATACGGCGACGTATTCGGTGCGGTTCGTGACGCATTGCGATGTGGATCGGGCGGGGTGCCAGAGGGCGTTGGAAGTATTGCAAGAGGTTGTTACGCAGACACAGAAGGCAATAGCGTAGAGAAAGCGGGGCAAGCCCCGCCCCGATAACTCGTTGTGGCGGCCACAACGGGCGAGGGTGTGAACGGCCCACGCAACGAACAAAACAATTTAAATCACAATCGGATGAGGGGCTGGCTAACGTTGTGTAAAATATAGCCATAAGCGGAAGTTTGAATAAACATAGCCGCGGGAAATGGCCGCACCGGAGACAACGTGGACTTCACTTTTACTGAAGAACAGCAACAGTTGCGGCGAAGTGTGTGGGAGTTTGCCCAAGGAGAAATACTGCCGCATGTGATGGAGTGGGACGAGGCTTCGCACTTTCCGATCGAGATTATGCCGAAGCTGGGAGAGATGGGTTTGCTTGGCGTTATTTTCCCTGAGGAATACGGCGGGGCAGGGCTCGGGTATATCGAGTACGTCATTGCGATTGAGGAATTGGCGCGGGTCGATGGGTCGATTGGGTTGATCGTGGCGGCGCACAACTCACTTTGCAGCAACCACATTTTTAAGTTCGGGTCCGAGGCGCAGAAGAAGAAGTATTTGGCGCCTTTGGCATCGGGGAAGAAGATTGGGGCTTGGTCGTTGACGGAGCCGGAGGCGGGATCGGATGCGGGCGGAACGCGGACGACGGCGCGGCGCGATGGGGATTTTTGGGTATTGAATGGTGCGAAGACGTTTACGACGAACGGGCATTACGCGGATTTTTGCGTGGCGATGGCGGTGACAGACAAGTCGAAGGGCTCGCATGGGATCAGCGCGTTTATTTTGGAAAAGGGGATCGCGGGATTTAAGCCGGGGAAGAAAGAAAACAAGCTGGGGATGCGGGCCAGCGATACGTCGGAAGTGATTTTTTCGGATTGCCGCGTGCCGGCCGAGAACCTTTTGGGGCCAGAGGGTGAGGGGTTTACGGGGAGTTTGAAGATTCTGGATGGCGGGCGGATTTCGATTGCGGCTTTGGCACTGGGGATGGCGCAGGGGGCGCTGGACGCTGCAGTGAGTTACGCGAAGCAGCGGAAGCAGTTTGGGCAGGCGATCAGTGAGTTTCAGGCGATTCAGTTCAAGTTGGCGGATATGGCGACGGAGGTGGAGGCGGCACGGCTTTTGGTGTACCAAGCGGCTTGGTTGGCGGATCGGAAGGATGTGCGATTTACTCGGGAATCGAGCATGGCGAAGTTGTTTGCCAGCGAAGTGGCGGTGCGGGTGGCAAATGAATGCGTGCAGGTGCATGGGGGTTATGGGTTTATTAAAGATTATCCGGCGGAGAAATTCTATCGCGACGTGAAGTTGTGCACGATTGGCGAAGGGACTAGCGAAATTCAGAAGTTGGTGATTGCCCGCCAGCTACTTGGCAAGAAATAATAGGAAAATGTATTTGGCCTCTGCAACAGCCTTACAGGAAAACCATGTCTCTGCCCGTTGAGAAGTGGGCGAAACAGGTGCGTGCGGGGGATGTACGAGCGATCGCGCGCGCAATTACTGCGATTGAGAATCATCAGCCCGAAGCAGAAGAACTGCTTCAGCGGCTTTTTGCGCACACGGGACGGGCATATCTCGCCGGAGTCACGGGAGCACCGGGTACGGGGAAGAGCACCTTGGTGGATCGTCTCGCGGCCTATTACCGAAAGCATGACGAGCAAGTTGGCGTGATTGCGGTGGACCCGACTAGTCCGTATACCGGTGGGGCCATTTTGGGAGATCGCATTCGGATGCAGAGCCATGCTAGCGATCACGGGATGTTCATTCGGTCGATGGCAACGCGGGGGTTTATGGGAGGATTGGCCAGGGCGACGGCGGAAGTGGCGCTTTTGCTGGATGCCGCGGGGAAGCAAGAGGTGCTGATCGAGACTGTCGGCGTTGGGCAGGATGAGATCGACATCGTGCGATTGGCCGATTGCGTTTTGGTAGTGCTGGTGCCGGGGATGGGCGACGATATTCAGAATATGAAGGCCGGATTGATGGAGATTGGGGACATTTTTGTTCTGAATAAGGCGGACCGCGAAGATGCAGATCGGTTGGAGCAGCGGTTGATGGCGATGCTTTCGTTGGTGATGCCGAGAGATGGGTGGCATCCGCCGGTGGTGCGGACGGTTGCCAGCGAGAGCCAGGGAATTGACGCGCTGGCGGAGACGATCGCGAAGTTTCGGAGACATTTTGAGGCTAGCGGCGAGCGAGAACGGAAACACGTCGAGCATTGGAAGCGGCGATTGCTTGGATTGATCGAATCGCGGCTCGTGGAAAGCGTTTTGGGAGGAGCTGGCGGACAGGCGAGACTGGCAGAGATGGCGAGAGAAGTTGCGGAGCGGAAGAAGGATCCGTTCACTGCGGTGAATGAGTTGCTCACGAAGAGTGGCGTTAGGGTCTGAGGCAAGCGAGAATGCAATTGGGGGACATCGAGGTCCAGCACATCAATGGCGGTGTCTTTTGGCTGGATGGCGGATCCATGTTCGGCGTGGTGCCAAAACCGCTATGGGAAAAGAAGATTCCTGCAGACGAGAGAAACAGGATTCCGCTGGCGGCAAATTCATTGTTGGTGCGCGTGGCGGGGAAAACTATTTTAGTAGAGACGGGCAACGGAACGAAGTGGGACGCGAAATTGCGCAACATTTACGGGTTTACGGAAGGCGATCCTTACTTGGATTCGCTGGCGAAGGCGCGTGTGACGCCGAAAGAGATTGATGTGGTCATCAATACGCACTTGCACTTTGACCATGCGGGGGGAAATACGAGATTGGTGGATGGACGGCTTATGCCAACATATCCGAACGCGAAATATGTAGTGCAGCGGGCGGAGTTGGAACATGCGATGCGCCCGACGGAACGGGATCGGGCTAGTTATTATGCGCACGATTTTGTGCCGATTACCGAGGCAGGGCAGTGGCAGTTTGTTGATGGCGACTGCGAAATACTGCCGGGAATTTCCGTTGTAAAAATTCCTGGGCATAACTTGCATATCCAAGGCGTGCAGATAAGGGGCGGCGACAAAACGTTGATGCTGGTGGCGGATCTGATTCCCACGCGGCACCATTTGCCGCTGCCATGGATCATTGCGTACGATCTATATCCGCTGACTACTTTGGAGACGAAGCGCAAATGGATCGGGGAGATCGTGCGGAACGGCTGGATCGTGGCGTTTGGACATGACCTGGATTTCCCCGCCGGGACTTTGCATGAACATGATGGGAAGATCGTTTGCGAACCGGTAGACCTCAACAGTTGATTTCACGGAGAAAAGAGAATGGCGGCTGCTAAAACCGAAAAGTCGAAGCACGCGAACACGCAGGCGGAGATTGGGATTATTGGCGGGAGCGGGCTGTATTCGATGAACGGTTTGACGAAGACTCAGGAAGTTCAAGTGAAGACGCCGTTTGGGGAACCGTCCGATGCGATCGTGCTCGGGATGCTAGAGGGGAAGCGAGTGGCGTTTCTTGCACGGCATGGGCGTGGGCATCGGATATTGCCTGGCGAGATCAATTTTCGCGCCAACGTTTATGCGATGAAGCTGCTGGGCGTGGAGAGGATTATCTCGGTCAGCGCGGTGGGGTCGTTAATGGAAGATTTGAGGCCAGGGGAGTTCTTGGTGCCGGACCAGTTCGTTGACCGGACGAAGAGCCGCGTTTCCACATTTTTTGGAGATGGGCTCGTGGCGCACGTGGGATTTGCTAAGCCGACGTGCGGGCAGGTGTCGGGCGTGCTGGCGGACGCAAGCGTGCACTGCGGAGTGATGGTGCACCGGCGGGGGACGTACGTGTGCATCGAGGGGCCGCAGTTTTCGACATTGGCGGAAGCGAGCATGCACCGTCAGTTGCGCTTCGAAGTGATTGGCATGACCAATGTCACCGAAGCAAAACTGGCGCGTGAGGCAGAGATCTGTTACGCCACGATTGCGATGATCACGGATTTTGACTGCTGGCACCCGGAGCATGAGTCGGTGACGGCCTCGCAGATCATTGCGACGCTCGTGCAGAATGCCGAAAATGCGCAGAAGGTTTTGCGCGAAGCAGTGCGCGCCATGCCTGACGGGCAAAGCTGCAAGTGCGGAGCGGCATTGAAGAACGCTCTCGTGACGGACATGAAGCTGGTGCCCAAGGCTACGAAGAAAAAACTTGAAGCGATTATTGGCAAATACATTTCTTAGGAGAAGCCTGTGTCCTTACTTGTAGTCGGGTCGGTGGCATTTGATGCACTCGAGAGTCCGTACGGAAAAGTCGAGCGGACGCTGGGCGGTGCGGCAACCTATTTCGCGGTGGCGGCGAGTTTTTTCGCGCCGGTGAGTCTCGTGGCCATTGTGGGCGAGGATTTTACGGCGAAAGACGAAGCGGTGTTTCGCGGCCGGCATATCGATACAGAAGGATTGGAACGGGCAGTGGGGAAGACTTTCTTTTGGGCGGGGCGGTACTCGGAGAATCTGAATGAGCGGGTGACTCTGGCGACGGACTTAAACGTTTTTGCAGGATTTAAACCACGTCTTCCAGAGAGCTACAAGTCGTCGAAATATGTGTTTTTGGCGAACATCGCCCCGGATTTACAGCGGGACGTTCTAAAGCAAGTGAAGGGAAAACCGAAACTTGCGGCGCTGGACACAATGAACTACTGGATTGAGCGCACGCCCGCAGAATTGCTCGAGACGCTAAAGCACGTCGATATTTTGGTGATCAACGATTCCGAGACGCGGCAGCTTTCGAACGAACACAATCTTTTGCGCGCGGCAAAGCATATTTTCAAGATGGGGCCGTCGACGCTTGTGGTGAAACGCGGCGAATATGGCGCGATGATGGTGGATAAGCGCGGTGTTTTTTGCGTGCCGGCGTTCCCGCTTGCGGAGCCGCACGACCCCACCGGAGCTGGCGATAGCTTCGCAGGCGGGTTTATGGGCTATCTAGCTGGGGCAAAGGATTTGAGCGACGCGACGCTCCGACGTGCGATGGTGTACGGATCGGTGATGGGGAGTTTTACGGTCGAGCGGTTTGGGCTGGACCGGCTTCGCGTGCTCAAGCGGAGCGAGATACACACCAGGGCACGGCACTTCGCGAAATTGACGCAATTCAAATTGTAGTGTGTAGAATCCTGCCATAACCTGGGAATTGCTGGAGAACGTTCTGCCTCTAAGCACCATCATCGCGCGACTGGCGTGGGCCGCACTGCTTGGCTCCATTATCGGCATCGAGCGTAACGTTCGCAGACGTCCCGCGGGGATGCGAACATGTTTTTGCGTATCGTTAGGGGCTGCGCTCTTCACGGTCGTTTCCGTGGAAATTGCCCGCCGCACTGGCGACACGAGTACGACGCGAATTGCTTCGAATATCGTTCAGGGAATCGGTTTTCTCGGGGCAGGCGTGATTTTGCGCGAACGTGGCAGTGTGGTTGGGCTGACGACGGCTGCAACCATATTTGCTGTGGCCGCGATGGGCATGGCGGCCGGCGGAGGCTTATACTCGGTTTCAGGAATCGCTTGCACGTTGATACTGTGCGCCCTGGTTCTTCTGTTCTACGTCGAGGATTGGCTCAACTTAAAGCCGCGGTACATGTTGTTCCGCATTTTTGTAGATCGTGCTGAAAACATGGTTACGGATGTGCATCGAATCTTTGCCGAACTCAGGGTGCCGATTGATAATTTTCAGGTATCTCTGTCCGGCGAGAAAAACCTAATTCAGTTCGACGCGGAAGTTAGCTTGCACCAGCAAGATAAGATTCTCCAGGCACTCTGCAAACCAGGTATGACCTGCGAGATGGTGCCCGTGGAACGGCAAAACGGATGAGCACCCGGTCTAGCGGAATTCAAGTCTCTGCGGTAGAAACCGCCGTGCGAAAGCCGCGCGCGTTGAATTCGCGAAGCGTTTTCATGCCGTTTGCGCCAGCGTCCCCGGCAGAGTTCTCCAAAGTATTGGCGGGTGCTGAGGAATTGCGCCACTTGGGATTTCAAGTTGCCGATTCTACTCCGCTTACGGCAGAGGGATACTTCGCGGGATCGCTTGCGGGTAGGCACAACGAGCTTTTGAGCCAGTTGGAGCGCGAGGATGTGGATGCGCTGGTGGCCATTCGTGGAGGGTATGGGTCGAACTACCTTCTGGACAACCTTGCGATCGAGCGAGGGGACGCGCCGAAAGTGATTTTAGGCTATAGCGATTTGACCTCACTCCAAGCTTATCTGTGGAAGCGTTACGCCTGGGTCGGATTTTATGGGCCGATGCTGGCCGCGGGGTTGGATGCAGGCGACAGTGTGGCGAACGGTTATGACAGGGAGTCGCTACTTGCCGCGGTTGGGAAAACGGACGGCGGCTGGACGCTGAAGCTGCGAGGTGAGGCGTTGGTCGGCGGTGAAGCAGAAGGCCGAGTTCTTGGCGGTTGCATGACGCTGGTGGAGACGACGCTAGGGACGCCTTGGGAATTGGATACGCGCGGGTCGCTTTTGTTGCTCGAGGATCG
>DATDHE010000578.1:0-4917 GCA_036521695.1 Candidatus Acidiferrum sp.
ATGGAACCAGTCGCAAAATTCGGTTTGCTTTCCGCCAGCCAGACGAGCTGCTCGGGATGTGCATAAGGCAGCGGGTTGAACAACACTCCGTTCACTACGGAGAACAACGCCGTGTTCGCGCCGATACCCAGCGCCAGAGTAAGAGTCGCCACTGCTGTGAATCCAGGCGACTTGGCAAGCATCCGCAATCCATATCGCAGATCTTGCATAAGCCGCTCGTATGAAGCCCAGCCCCACATTTCTCGCGTGACCTCCTTGATCAAGCCGACGTTGCCCAATTCACGGCGGGCCGCGTCGCGTGCTTCGTCCGGCGCTTGACCACGGTCCGTGCGGTCTTGCGCCGCCATCTGCAGATGGCTTTGAAGTTCTTCGTCTAGTTCGCTTTCACGTTTTTGACGATGCCAAATGGAAAATGTCACGCTTGGCTCCCTTTCTTTGCTGGATTCAGCACGCCTGCGATGGCATCCGAAACCTGCGCCCAGCGCGATCGCTCAGACTCTAATTGCTTTTTGCCTTTGGCCGTCAGCCGGTAGACCCTGACACGCTGCTTGTTTTCTGAAACTTTCCAATCCGCGGTGATCCATTTCTGCCGTTCTAGACGGTGCAGTGCCGGGTAGAGCGAACCGGTGTCCACCTGCAAAATATCTCCCGAGTTTGTGCGAATCGCCTGGCTGATGCCATAGCCGTGCTGCGGCCCCCAGCGCAGTGTTTGCAGAATGAGCAGATCAAGCGTCCCTTGCAGTAGCTCGATGCGGTTCTGGTAGCATGGACTCATATTCACCTCAGGCTGTAGATACTCTACACCCACGGCATGTAGAATGTCTACACCCATTAACCCAGCAAAGGAAAGGCCATCGCCAGAAAATAGTCAACTACCTGCCGCACAAGCACTAAACAGAGGCCACCTCGTTCCCTGCGCCAGGGGTCTGACCGTTCCCCGGATCACTGGTCGCGAAAACGGTCACCAGACCTCGCTCCTCATTACTCTTGGTTCACTCCCAGCAGTTATCCGATTGTGGCTCTGGCTCACCAATGCTACGGTTCTAAGTACTTGGTGATGAAAATCATGCAGCGTTTGCCGCGTCGAGTTTCCCTCTCCCTATCGATGATTGCGCTCTCGGTCTTTCTCATTGGCTTCGCAAAAGGGCAAACGGCCACAAGT
This sequence comes from Candidatus Acidiferrum sp., assembly GCA_036521695.1. GTDB lineage: Bacteria > Acidobacteriota > Terriglobia > Acidiferrales > UBA7541 > Acidiferrum. Next base: position 1,163 of record DATDHE010000578.1, read on the forward strand.
CAAAACGCGCCACTAAAAATCGGTTACCTGATGGACTCTCTCAAAGTCGAACGATGGCAAACGGATCTCGATAACTTTCAAAAGCGCGCGAAGGAGCTGGGGGCCGAAGTGCTGGTGGAAACAGCCGAAGGAGACGATGAACTGCAGGTGCAGCAATCCCAAAAGCTGATGGATTCCGGCGCTAAAGTTCTCGTCCTAGTCCCGCACGATGCGGATAAGGCCGCACGCATCGTGAACGCGGCCAAGGCGCGGCACATCCCCGTTCTGTGCTACGAACGCCTGGTGCGCAACAGCGACGTCGATTTCTTTGTGGGCACAAACGCCGAAGTGATTGGCGAACTGCAGGCTTCCACGCTCGCGCGGCTCGCCCCGAAGGGCAACTATGTTCTGATCGGCGGCTCCCCTGCGGACAGCAATGCCAAAGTCTTGCGCGAGGGACAAATACGCGCGCTCCAAGCGTTCGTCGACCGGGGCGATATAAAAATCGTTGGCGAGGGTTGGGCGAAGGATTGGGATCCGGCCGAAGCATACGCCGTCATGTCCAAAGCAATCGATGCTACGAAAGGCGATGTCACCGCCGTAGTCGCTTCTAATGATGGCACTGCGGGAGGCGCCATCCAGGCGTTGCAGGAACACCAACTCTCCGGCAAAGTGCTCGTGTCCGGTCAGGATGCGGATCTTGCTGCCATCATCCGGATCCTGGACGGCACGCAGACCATGACGGTCTATAAACCCATTGGATTGCAGGCAAGATCGGCTGCGGAAGCTGCCGTTAGTCTCGCCGCCGGCACTCCCATCAAGAATGCTGTTTCGATTCCCAACGGAACGAAGACTGTCCAGGCTATATTTTTAAGCCCCATAGTCGTCACCAGAGACAACGTGAAGCAAACCGTCATCAAGGACGGTTTCCAAAACCTCGAAACCATTCAGAAAAGCTTGCCGAAGGAAAAATGGCCGAATTGAACTCCGTGCAGGGCGCTGCCGGATGTTCTGGTTCTAACTAGCCTGTAAGCCTGTATAGTCAGAACAGTAGAAAGATTTATCGCGAGCACATCGCCGCAACAATCCTTCTCGCGCAACAAATTAAAACTTTACGCCCCAAAAGGAAGGGTCCGGCTTAATTAGCTCGAGGCCGACGTCCCACGCTTCATGATCGCGCCATACAACTTGCGCTTCCGCGGTGCGCCCACTCTTGGAATTGATAAGACGCACGCGTTTGCGCAGAGGAAGTCCTGCGCCCACCACGGCCAAGCAGCCGGACTTGCTTATGTCCACGGTGACGCCATTGGCTTGCTGTCGTTCGGAGCCTTCTTCCCATTCGACCTGGAATTTTACCCTGGAGACGATACGCCGATGGGTGCGCAGTTTTTCCCATCGCTCTTCAAAAGCTTTACCTTCGGAGATAGTGACAGTATTTACAGCGGTTTCGGTGGCCATGCCTGCCTCGCAGCGTGTGGGTTTGTTTCGTACTCGGCCGGGGTACAGCAAAGGACAAGGTATTTCTCCGGGCTGCCGCAGTCAATAGTACTTCTTCCAATTTCTTGGCCCATTCATCGCGTGTACGTGCACGAAAACTCTGCAGGAATCTTCAGAAAAAGACAAGCTAATCAGCTGAAAACATAGGCCTTAGTTCGCATTCCGGAATTCAGCCGTCCTGACCCTTCTCTTTTTATTCTCTCCAGCTTCTGGATGGCGGCGCGAAACAGCGCCCCTGTTTCCAAATGCTTGCCAGCAAGAAATTGCTTGCAAATAGGAGCCGCACAAATCGCGGATCATGATAGTTTGTCTGCAGCCCGTTCGCGGCATGCGAGCGGCAAATTGGAGGTATGACCATGCCCGTGGAAGAAAATCCCGCCTGTCGTTCCCGTCGCTCATTTTTGCAAGTCTCCGCAGCCGCCGCGGCGGTGGCCGTCGGATTTCGCATCGTCACCGAGCCGATGCTAGCCCATGCCGGCTCGGTTCCTTATCCCAAAGGTGCGGTGCTCATTAATGCAAACGAGAATCCTCTCGGCCCTTGCGGTGTGGCTTGCGAGGCCGTCAATAGCGTCGCTTCACAAGGCGGCCGCTACTCAGACTGGATGACCACCGATCTTATAAAAGCATTTGCGGCCGCGGAAGGGCTCAAACCCGAATATATCCGCGCGTTCCCTGGCTCCAGCGGCCCGCTGCATTATTCGGTTCTGGCTTTCACCTCGCCCACGAAAAGCTACGTCACCGCCGATCCTGGGTATGAAGCCGGTGCGCATGCCGCAAAAGCTTCCGGTGCACGCGTCGTGAAAGTGCCTTTGACCAGTACTTACGCGCACGACGTGAAAGCCATGCTGGCCGCAGCTCCGGATGCGGGAATGTTTTATATCTGCACGCCAAACAATCCCACCGGCACGCTTACCAACCATTCCGACATCGAATTCCTGCTCGCCAGCAAACCGAAGGATTCCATCCTTCTGGTGGACGAAGCCTACATCCACTTTTCCGACGCTACGACGGTATTCGATCTCGTAAAAGCGGATAAAGACCTGATCGTCCTGCGCACCTTCTCAAAAATCTATGGCATGGCTGGATTACGCTGCGGATTTGCTATCGGCCGCCCAGATCTTCTCGAAAAAATGGGAGCATTTTCTGGCTGGAGCGCCATGCCTATCACCGCCGTCGCTGCGGCGACGGCCAGCGTGAAGGATCCGAGGCTAGTCCCCGAGCGCAAACAAATCAACGCATCGATCCGCGAAGCCACATTTCAATGGCTCGCCAAAAACGGATATTCCTTCGTTCCGTCACAGTCGAACTGTTTCATGCTCGACACCAAGCGCCCAGTGAAAGAAGTCATTGCCGCGATGGTCGCGCAAAATGTCTTCATCGGCCGCCCCTGGCCCGTTTGGCCTACGCACGTTCGCATCACCGTCGGCACGCAATCCGAGATGGAGCAGTTCCAGACCGCCTTCGCCACCGTCATGAAGAACCCCTCCGCCGCGCTGCATCCGGGTTCGCCACTCAACCTCTCACATAACTTGGACGGCTTGCATATTCCGGCCGGACTTTAAGCCTTTTTCCCAAGGATGCCGGGTCTACTGACCGCCTCTTTTTACGCCTTCATTCCCCGGCGTTGCGTCCGATGGAGCCAGCAATCTCGCGGCGATTTACGATATGGTTGCCGACGGCCGCAAGTGAAAGCGGTGGAAGAGAAAGTGAAGAAAAAGTTCCAAGAAAGCGTAACAGACAAGATTTTAGGCGGAACTGTCGCGCCTCCACATCTTGCATAGCGGTCCGTCTAAGACCATTGCACAAAAACAAAAGGCCGTTCTGATTGCTCAGAACGGCCTTTTCTATTTTAATCCCGGCGACGACCTACGTTCCCACACAGTTACCCGTGCAGTATCATCGGCCCGGCGAGGCTTAACTTCCGTGTTCGGGATGGGAACGGGTGTGACCCTCGCGGTATGATCACCAGGAAACTGGAAACTCGCGTGCTGATTCCAAGCTCATCCCGAGCAAGGATCGCGAGTGCAACAACAGAAATATTGTGCGATCGCCAAGCGATCGACAACGATGTACGGCCGCTGAGCGGCCCCACATTAGGCTGGCTTTACAAGTTCGACTCTCCAACGAACGTTACTGCAGCAGAATTGGCGTTTTCATCTGACTCTTGCGAGCCAGTTCTGCTCTTCCTCAAAGACGGTTTGAGAAAGTTTTATGATTAAGCCGAACGGGCGATTAGTACTGGTCAGCTTCACGCATTGCTGCGCTTCTACCTCCAGCCT
>DATDHE010000579.1:0-9857 GCA_036521695.1 Candidatus Acidiferrum sp.
ATCCCTGGGCAAAGAGCGGCAAATTGGGCACGTTGAATTTGTATTGCTCGATATTGGTCGGGGCTTGCGAAGCAGAGGTGTCCGGCGGGAGGCAGCACCCGAAGTCGTAGTGCGAAACGGAAACCGAGGGTCCCAGCACAACGGTCGGGAAGATTCCCAGTTGGAGCACGCGCAGGTCAATCGTGTGGCGGCGGATGGTCAAGCCGAAGTCATCCATGTAGGGAGTAAAGACTTCGCTGGGGTTCGCGGAGGGAGGAGCTAGCTCGCCTTCGGGGACGAGAGTGGAAGTGTACGTTCCGAAGATGCTGCCGGGAGAATAGAAATTGACGTAGTGGTCGAAACGCAAATCGTAATAAAGGATAGTGAGGCGGCCGTTGGCGAAGGTAATGGCGGGCATAATCTGGTGGCCGCGGCCGGAAGGATTGGTGGCCGCGTTTAGTGCAGGATTGTCCACCATAATCGCGGGCGTCCAATGCTCGCTGTCGATGGAGCCGGCCGCCACGACGCGGGCGTCGCCATTGGGGCCAAGACCGCGCGCGGAGAACGCCACGTAGACAAATCCGAAGTTGTCGGTGGTGATGGAAGGATAAGCATTGGTGCGGATAGAGGTTCCGGTGGTGCCTTGGTCGAAGGGCTGGAAAGTTGAAATCTGCGCCGGCGCGTTGAATGACTTGCCCGCGCTGGTGGACTGCGCGACCATGATGGCGTTGGAAACGCCGGTGGAAGCGAACTGGCGCCAGGCCACGTACACATTGCCGTTCACCGGATTGACAGCGATCGCGGCGCCCTGGCTGGTGACCGTTCCCTTATTGATCTGCACGGGGGTGCTCCAAGTGACGCCACAATCGGTGGAGCGGGAGAACATCAGCTTGGTCGGAGTGGCGTTGTCTTTGGTAGCGGTGAGAAATTCGGTGTAGGCGATGTAGACGTTGCCGGCCGCGAAGGATTGGTGCACGGAGACGGGGTTGCCGTTTTTGTCGACGACGCCAGGCTCATTCACGGTAAACGAGCAGGTATTCGCGCCGGCGCGCGGAATATCGACGGCCAACGCGGGCTTGTCCAGAAACTGGTTCCCGGCGGTGCTTCCGCTGGCCACAATGCGCGTATCGATGTAAGTGATCGGGTCGATGTTTTCGTCGTTGTTCAGGTCGTTGTAACGCGCGACAAAGATGGAACTGGCTGTACCGGGAAGGGCTCCGGAGACAGGCCGCACAAAGGCGAGTCCCGCGTAGTAGAACATGCCGTTCGTGCCAGCGCGCACGACGGGGTCGGACGCAGCGCCGTAAAATCCTTGAAGCTGGGTGTGCCCGGTTCCGTTGTTGTCCGTGCATTGCGGCACGAGTTCGGGGCAGCCAGGAACCAACGTGCTCTGCCAAGTGTAGCCGCCGTCGAAAGACTTGAAGATGCCGAGCCAGGAGTCGCCGGTTTCCGTGCCGCCGCTCAAGAGTGTTTCGAGATCGACGGTGCGGTAGTCATTCGCGCCAGCGAGAATGTGCATGGGGTTGCGCGTAGAGACGGCCATGGAGGGTTCGTTCTGGCGCTGGAGGAAGGGGTCGCCGGTGGGCCACTGGGTGCCGGAGACCATGTTGACGTTTTGACCCGTGACTTGCGCGTGAACGGCAGGAGAGAAGAGCAAGGCGCAACAGGCGGCGAGGAAGATGAGCGCACAGAAATAACGAACGGAAAAGTTCACAGCAGGCCTCCGGCAGGGAAGAGATCGAGCATATAGGGTCCCAGCGACCAGGTGTCCTCGGGCATCACTATCGGCGAGGCAGCCAATCGATTTAGCGCAGCAAACGAGAGTGGAGGGGACGCACCACGCATCGAGCAAGCGACGCGCAGTTTCGGCGGAAAGCGAAGAAAAGTCAAGGATTACTTTAAAAAGGTAAGGTAGGAGGGAGACAAATTGTTGGCATGTCACCGAAGGTTTTGTGGAGGCACAGGGAATTTCGGAAACGTCCCGTCTGTCCCCGGATCTCCGGTCGGCGTTACCTTCACTCCACTGATGCGAGGAGAGAAAGAGAAATAGTCCAGACGTCCGTGACTTGAAATTGCGTGAGTTTCCGAGTCGGCGGTACACGGAAGTTATCCAGCGTTCTCGGAAATTACGAACGACGGTTCCTGATTTATAGCCTGCAACCCGCAAGTGATCCCAGCTGACCTTTTAATTAAACTAGTCCAGCTCTCATAGATTCGGGTCGGCAAGCTTCTTAGAATCAACAGCTATGAAATACCAGGGGGAGGGGTGAGCATCCGTCAGTCACGATGTCTCCCCTTCATCCCAGCAAGACGGCAACGAGCAAGCCGAGCCTGGAAAATGTGGAAGGAAGTATCCCTTTCTCTGGTCTGGGGACACGGGCCATGGATCGCGGAACACGGATCACAGCCTCTCTGCGCGGCTCAGCGCACGGCACCTGACCTGACCGGACCGGGTCGGGGCGTCTCTGCGTTATCTTTTTCCCTCGGCGACTCACCGCTCGCTACCCACTACTCACTATTCACGCCTCACCCCGAACGGTGATAGTCTTCCCAACTGGAAACGTGGAGGATAGAAGTGAGCTTAGCCGCTCCCCCAGATCATCTTCATTCTCTCTCCGGCTTGGAGGGCCGCCGCAGCACGCGCATCGACCGCACTGTTCCGTTGGTCGTGCTTGGCCAAACCAAAACCGGCCTCTCCTTCCAGGAAAAAACATCGACAGTCAGCTTCAATCTTCACGGCTGCCGCTATCCATCGCGCCATGAATATCCCATCGGAGCCTCCGTCGGCCTTCGCGTCCTGCAACCAGATGGCGAGACCATCTCTCCCGTCATTCGCGCCTTTGTAAAATCCGTCCATCCTCCCGCCAGCCCTCGCGAGCTCTTCCAGGTCGGCGTCGAACTGGAATCCCCCGCGAATATCTGGAATCTATCTTCGCCACCTCCAGATTGGAATCGTCTGCTGGGAGGAAGTGCATCGTCGGCAGGTATGGCCACATCCGTTGCGCCCGCGCTCGAACCAGTGGAGCCGCCGCCTGCTGCATTTCCACCTTCTCCTTCACCCAGTGTTACCGAAGCGAGAACCAGCCAAGTTACGGAATTTCCGTCGCCGTCTTCTGCCGTCGCCGGCGCCCCACCGGCCAAAGAAGGCACTCCACCAAAACCGGAGCGCGTCGCCATCACCATCGATCAGCTCGTCGCCGCCATGCAAGGCAAGCTGCAGGCCGCCGCCGAAAAGGTCGTCCAAACCGCGCTGGCCGAGCATCTCGATGAAGCCATCGACGCTGCCCTTGCGCGTATCGAAGGCGTCCGCGAAAGAAATCTTCAGCAACTGGGCGAATTTTCCGAGCAGCGTCTGGAATCGCTGATGCGTTCTTCTCGCGAGGAAATCCTCGGCCATCTCGAGTCGCGCCTCGGCGAAGTCCAAAGCCGCTGGGAAGAGCAGCACAACGCCTTCCGCACGCAAGCCGAAGAAATTGTGCAGCGCCTCGAAAAACTCGCCGCTGATACGCAGCGCAATCTTGCCGAGACGCAGAAATTCGTAGACAAGGCCACCGGCGAAATCGTGCCGCAGACGCGCGGCCGCCTGGACGAATCTCTAGGCCAGGCCACCGAACAATTTGAGGCTTCCGCCGACCGTATCTCCGATCGCCAGCTGGTCCGCGTGATGGAAGCCACTCGCATGGTCACCCGTGAAGCCGCCGCCCAAATGGACGCCCGTGTAGCCGAATCCCGCGCGCTCCTGCACAGCGCCGCGGGAAGCACGCTCGAAGAATTCCGCCGTCAGGCCGAAGTTCAAGTCGATCTCGCTATCTCTGAAACAACCGAGCGCGTCCGGTCCGCTCTCAACGCGCTCGATGCCGAAAATCGCGTCGCTTTCGAGAATCGCCGCCGCACGATGATCGACGACGTCACCCGCACCACGGAGCAATCCACCGAGCAATTCCGCTCCGGCATCAAGGCCTTTCTCTATTCCTGCCTGGTGGCCGCCGTTGGCGCCGTCGATGAACACGCCAAGACCACTCTCGACGGCATGGTCAAAGAGCCGGGAGGCGCCCCACGCACCATCGGCGACCTCACCGACATCAGCGATATCACAAAAATCCCATCCGACGACGAAAAACCGAATTAACAAACAGTGCGTCGTGGATTGAATTCTTTGGCCGGCTCTTGTGTTGTGAAGGCTTAAAAACTCTTGAAGGTTTGAAAAATATTTAGTTCGCTGCCACTCCCAAACCAAATTCGCGATGCACGGTGATCAATGCGGTCTTTGCCGCTTTCTCTTCCACTACAAACGAAATATTTGATTCGGATGATCCCTGCGCGATGGCAATCAAGTTCACGTTTTCGCGGCCTAGCGCGTTGAACGTGCGCCCTGCAACTCCCGGAGTCCCGCGCATGTTTTCGCCCACCACCGCAACGATCGCAATATTCGTATCAATCGTGATGTGCTCGACTTTCTCGTGCGCTAAGTCTTGCGCAAATTCTTTTCGTAGCGCCTCAACTGTTCGTTGTGCATCCGTCGCAGAAACAATAAAACAAATATCGTTCTGCGAAGACGACTGCGAAATCAGCAGCACATTCGCGCGCACTTCCGCCGTGGTGGAAAAAGTCCGTCCCACGACGTCCGGCAATCCCACAATCCCCGGCCCGCCCACGCTGATCAGCGCGACGTCTTGTATCGCCGTCAACGCTTTCACGCCTCCGCCGATACTTCGACCTTCCGGCGTTATTTTCGTTCCCGGCCGCTCTGGCGCAAAGCTATTGCGAATCCACACGGGAATCGCCGCCTGCATCACCGGCTTCAATGTTTTTGGATGCAAAACTTTTGCGCCGAAAAACGCCAGCTCCGCGGCTTCGCGGTAAGAAATCACAGGAATCGTTCGCGCTTCCGGCACGAGCCGTGGATCCGCCGTCAGCACGCCGTTCACATCCGTCCAGATAATCACTTCGTCCGCATGCAACGCCGCGCCTAGGATCGTCGCCGAATAATCGGACCCGCCGCGGCCCAGCGTTGTCAATTTTCCATCGGTTGTCGCGCCGAGGAATCCAGTCACCACCGGCACAATCCTTTTGTCCAACATTGGCCGCAAACGCACCTCGCATTCTTCCCGCGTACGATCCATCAACGGTTCCGCGCCTCCGTGGAACGCGTCCGTAATAATCACTTCCGTCGCACCCACGGCTTCACTTTGCAAGCCAAGCTCACGAACCGCTCCCGCCACCAGTGGCGCCGAAAGCCGCTCGCCCAAGCTCGATATCGCGTCCAGCGTTCGCGGCGTCAACTCACGCAGTAGCGCTGTTCCTTCAAACAATCTGCTCCCTTCTGCAAATACTTCCTCCATCTCCTCTCGGACAGACTTGCGCGCATGCTCATCGCGGACAAGGCTACTCAGCGCCTCTTCATGCTGCAGGCGCAGCGCCGCCAAAACTGCCGCTCCTTGGCCGTTCTCGCCGGTTCCCGCTCGTTTCGCCGCTTCGATCAACCGGTTCGTCACTCCGCTCATCGCGGAAACCACCGCGACGCAGGTTCCTCCCTGGGCACCGTCTGCGATGATCTTTGCCGTCCTCGCGATGCACGCGGCATCGCCCACCGATGTCCCGCCAAATTTCATCACCTGCAATCGCGCGCTCATTTTCCTTCAGCAGTCCCCGCTTCCTCTCAAGTTTATCCTGTCAGTTTACCTTGAGTATTGGTTGTCTTCGTTCAGAGGAATTCCACTCGTTGCCTGTGCGGGCAGTGGAGGGATTAAGGCCGATCCCAATCGAGGGCGTAAATTTCCTGGATGCTGGCGTCGCGTACTACCAGCGGAGATTCGTCGGGCGCGAGGCCGCTCCAGTTTCCGAAGGCTCCTCCGGCGGCCTGAAAACCTTTGAGGCTGAAGATGCGTTCGAGTCTGCCGTCGCTGGCTTGCACGCGGAAGTAGCTCTCCTGGTTGTCGAGAATTCCGTCAAAATATAAATAGCGTCCGTCACGCGACCACGTTGGATAAGCCACGAAGAGGTTGGCAAGCTCGGTCCATTTCTGCGTGATGAAATCAAACAGCATGAGCTTGAGCGAATCCAGCGGGATTGCCGCCAAGTAACGTCCGTCGGGAGACCAGCGCGGAGAATACAGTCCATCGGAGCCCGGCAATTTCGTCGGCGTTCGCGTCTTCAGATCTAGGACGTATATTGCAGAGCCCTGATTGCTTAGAGAGTTTTCCCCGAAAGCCAACGATTTGCCGTCCGGCGACCAGGTGGGGTCCGCAGAGTTGGTTGTACCTCGAAAGATCAGTTCGGGAGAGCCGCCCTGCACAGGAATCCCATAGATTTGCCACGGCTCGCCGGGTGGATGACCAAAGAAAGCGAGCTGCTTGCCGTCGGGAGACCAGCGCGGCAAATACGCTTGCATGGGCGGAAAAACAAGCTGAAGCTTTTGAGTTCCGTCCGTTTTGCTTCGCCACATAGTGCCGTCGGTCGCATCATTGTAGGCGACCCACTCGCCATCGCGAGAGAAGTCGAGCCCCATCGCCGAAATTCCAGAAAGGTAAGGCGCGAGTTGTTTGGATTTGGCATCGTAGCGCAACAATTCGCCGCGGGGCTGCCAGCCCTGGACGAAAAGTTTCTTGCCATCGCGGCTTGGGACGGGATTGCCGACATTCATCGGCCCGGTCGTCAACTGCACCGGCGCCTGCGGTGTGACGCGAAAAAAACCACCCCGTTCGTTGATGGCCCAGAGGTCCATCGTCGCGTCGCGCCGTGCCTGGAAAACGAAATACTTTCCGTCCCGCGTCCACTCGCCGCAGCATTCGTTGGGCGCATCACTCCAGCCCGGAAGCAAGAGATGAAGATTGCCGCCGTCCGCGGCCGCTTGCCAGATCGAGCGGTAATTCGTCTTCGGATCGTTTACCGTAAAACGCAAAACCGTTCCGTCGGGCGACCAGCGAATATCGCTGGCAGTTCCGCCCGCTAGCAACAGGCGCTGTGGTTCGCCGCCGTCGCTCTTCGCCACGAATATCTCATTCCCTTTGCTTAAAGCGATCTTTTTTCCATCCGGCGACCACGCTCCAGCGTGGCCTTCCAGGATTCCTAATCGTCGAGGCGAACCGCCAAGCACAGGCACGCTCCAAAGCGGGCCGTCGAGAGAAGTCCCTCGTGCGGTGTTCATCAAGAGCGCGGAACCGTCGGACGAAATATCGAAGACATTGGAGAAACCGGTGTCCTCCAGAGAATTAGGCACCGGAAACGTATCGCCGCCGGTCACGGACGTTTGGGAAAGGGCCGATTGGCCCTCGATAAAATAGAGCCGCGACCCGTCCGTGACGATGTCCGATTTCGGGCGGTTCGTGTTGGTGAGCTGGACAGTTCGCAGCACACGAGGCGGCGCCGCAAGCCGTGCCGGCACGTACCCAAGAATTACCGCGAGAGTGATGAGCGCGCCGCCCACCAGCGCCCAGGTCTGCCAGCGAGAAGACGGATGTCTTTCAGGAACCTCTTCCAGCGCCGCGCGCACAGCAGGGTTCGTACCTGAGTGTCCCAAATCCAGATCGCGTCTCAACCGCTTCAAGTCCGCACAAAGTTCGGCGGCTGTTTGGTAACGGAGACCGAGATCTTTCTCGAGTGCCTTGGCCAAGATATTTTCCAAGCCCACGGGCAAGTTCGAATTCAACTTCCTTGCAGACGCAGCCGGGGAATTCAGGATGCCATCAAAAATCAGAGCAACAGCAGAGCCTGCAAAGGGAACCACGCCGGTTGTCATTTCATAAAGCACAACGCCCAGCGAAAACAAATCCGTGCGCGCATCCAACTCCTGCCCCCGCGCCTGCTCCGGCGACATGTACGCGACCGTTCCTACCGAGCTGCCCGCACTCGTGATGAGCCCGTCGTCCAGCACATGACGGTGTGTGGGCATGGACGATTCGCCCGCGGGCTCCGCCGCCGGTTGCCGGTAAGCTGCGAATTTGGCCAGCCCGAAATCCAGTATCTTCGCCGGTCCCGGATCCACGAGAAAAATGTTTGCCGGCTTGATATCGCGGTGGACGATGCCCTTGGCGTGCGCAGCTTCCAATCCATTGGTGATCTGAATTCCAATCTCCAGAAGCTCCGAAATCTCGATGGACTTTTTCGAAATGCGGCGCTTCAGCGTTTGCCCCTCGAGCAGCTCCATGGCGATAAACGGTCGGCCTTCAAATTCCTCGATATCGTAAATCGTGCAGATGTTCGGATGATTCAGCGAGGAGGCCGCGCGCGCTTCGCGCCGGAAACGCTCGATAGCCTGCGGGTCCTGCGAAATGTCTTCCGGAAGAAACTTCAGGGCAACATTCCGGCCAAGCCGCGTGTCCTCGGCTTTATAGACGACGCCCATGCCTCCGCCGCCAAGTTTTTCCAAGACGGTGTAATGGGAGATCGTGCGGCCGACGATTGAGGAAGTATCCGCCACTGGCCCCGCAGTTTACTCCAGCCCTTCCACGCGGGCAATCGCCGCAGGCCCCTGGCGCACGCGGCTATGTTCCGTGTCACATCCCGCTGTGCCGAATGATACATACCGTTTTTTGAAGCAGAGCTAGGGTGATGACAGCTCAGGCGAAGCGGATGTGCAACGGATGTAGCCTGAATCCGACGTTTGGACTACCTCCATTAAGTTGCCGCGCGCGCCGCTCGTCTGCGCCGTTGGTTGAGCCTCTGCCAAGGCCGGGCATTATTCTGATTCTTTTGGCGAATCTTTGACTCTGCTAAATGGGAAACCCGTCAGGTTCGCGATGTGGTCATGCTGACGGACGCTTCAGAATCTCCGCCAAAGCGTGCAGGCGTGCCGAGTCAGCCGAGCTTTTCGCCGATGTGGCACTCTGTTGCAACGACGGCGCCATGCTCTTCAACTTCGCCAGCTTGCTCTTGCTCATGTGCGAAGTCTCTGCGTTTTGGATGGCCTTCTCTAGAGCTGCGATTTGGTCTGCCGGCAAAGCTTGCGAGCGAGATAACTGGTCGAGGTAGGCCTTCGCCACGACCAACTTCGCAGGCCACTCGATTTTTTGCTGGTTCTGCACGTTCAGCTCAGACACCTGAACCGTCTTCGCAGCGTCGATTTCGTTCTGCGTCAGAGACTTGGTCGGCGTCAGTTCCAAGACGTCCAGGCCGCGGGCAATCTCCGAACCGTAAATGTAGCCGTTGTACCAATACGCTGACCAATCGCCGCCCAGCACCAGGACATTCGGATCAATTGGCCCGCGGTCGAAGTAGGCAATCTCGAATGGATGCGCCGCATCGGTAAAGTCCACAATAGAAATACCACCCTGGTACCATGCTTGCACTTCGATGTCGCGGCCAGGGACCGGAATCAGCGAGCCGTTGTGCGCCACGCAGTTCTCGGAGTCGCCCTGCGCAGCCGGCAATTTGTAATAGTTTGCGAAGGTCAGCTTGTTGTCCTTCAGATTGAAGAGCGCGTCCGCGCCCCACTTGTTCGGATCGTTTGCACGGCATCGCGCTCCCAAGCCGCCGCCCCATTCGTCGGTGAACACAACTTTGCTCCCATCGTTTGAGAACGAAGCCGAGTGCCAGTAGGAATAGTTTGGATCGTTGACCGCATCCAGGCGCTTCGGATGTACCGGGTCCTTGATGTCGAGTAGAAGTCCATTTCCGGAGCATGCGCCGGCGGCCAACCCAATCGCCGAGTACACCGTGATGTCATGGCACTGGTTCGTGTCCGCAGGTTTCTCGCTGCCCTTCTTGCCGTGAGTGCCGCCGTTGTTCAGGCCGTTGAGCGCGCCAGTTCGCGGATCGATGAAAACCCGAGGGCTGGAAACCACCTTCGCGTCCTGCGGCGCAGCCACAGGAACTTTGATCACGTCGATGCGAAATAGCGCCGTATTCGGGTCTTTGTCCGGCTCTTCACCAGAGCACCC
>DATDHE010000580.1:0-5230 GCA_036521695.1 Candidatus Acidiferrum sp.
TGGGGAGGAGATGATAGGCCAATCAGTCGAGATGCTGGCAAGTCGTCACCCCCAGCCGGATGAGATGGATGCATACGAACGAGTACTGGGAGACGCGATGACCGGCGATGCCACATTGTTTGCCCGTCAGGATTACGTGGATGAGGCGTGGCGAATTGTCGACCCGGTTTTGAAAAAGGTCACCCCCGTCTATGAATATGAGTCGGCCACCTGGGGACCAATTGAGGTCGACCAAAAAGTTGTGCCTGAGGGCGGTTGGAGCAACCCGACAATTGCCGCGGACGCGCCGGTCGCTACTGCGGTGCGCGCTGCGTGATCAACTGGACTGCCGCCGTCAGCTGATTTTTAAGACTCGCATCACTGGCGGTGGGAATGAATTTAAACGTGAGATCGGAATGGGAGAACTGCCTTGAAAATTGAAGTACTCGCTGATGCTGAATCGGTTGCGCGAAGGGCTGCGGCTCTCATCGCTGCGGATGCGCGTTCGGCGACCGCACTGCGGGGCCGCTTCGTCATGGCCGTAAGTGGCGGGCACACTCCGTGGATCATGTTGCGTGCGCTGGCAAGCGAAACGGTTCCCTGGCAGACTGTGCACATAGTTCAGGTGGACGAGCGAGTGGCTCCTGCGGGCGATCCGGATAGAAATCTCACCCATTTGCAAGCCAGCCTGCTTGATGCCGTCCCTCTCCGGCCTCAGCAGATACACGCCATGCTCGTGGAATCCTCGGATCTGGAGGCCGCCGCCAAGCAGTACGCACAGACTCTTAACGAGATCGCCGGCTCGCCCGCGGTCCTCGATCTCGTTCATTTAGGACTTGGCCCCGACGGACACACCGCGTCGCTGGTTCCCGGGGACCCTGTCCTCGAGATAACTAACTCAGACGTCTCGTTGACCGGGATCTACCAAGGAAGACGCCGCATGACATTGACGTATCCCGTCATTAATCGTGCTCGACATATCCTTTGGGTAGTGACCGGAGCTGAAAAGGCAGAGATGCTTACGCGGCTTAGAAATGCCGATGCCTCGATTCCAGCAGGGCGAGTCTGTTCCGAAGACGCCATGGTGTTGGCCGACAGCGCGGCGGCAGGAGTACAGGGTGCAACAAAAGACAAAAGTAGCGCGGCAAGGCAAGCAACGTAAGAATCTTCGCGGGCGCAGGACCTGATTTTCGGTGCTTTTTGATCGCCGACAATCGCTTCCGGACAAGAGTTGGGAGACGCCGTGAAGTCATCGAGGCACAGATTGGCAAGCCCACAGTTGGAAGAATGACTGCATACAACGAGATCTTCTGTTGAGTCTGGTAAGAGGAGAGAGCATGCGGGTTGGGATCGCCACGGATCACGGGGGATTCGGTTTGAAAGAGGAATTTGTTGCACAGCTTCGAGGGGCGGGGCACGAAGTGGTCGATTTCGGTGCGCACAGCCTGAACCCGAATGACGACTATCCGGACTTCGTTATCCCTCTTGCCAGGTCCGTAGTGGCGGGCAATGTCGAGCGCGGCGTTGCCATCTGCGGCAGCGGCGTCGGCGCTTCCGTTTGTGCCAACAAAATTGCGGGTGCTCGCGCGGGACTGGTGCATGACCATTTCTCTGCTAAACAAGGCGTCGAGGACGACCACATGAACATTATCTGTATGGGTGGAAGAACGGTGGGACCGTCCGTCGCTTGGGACCTTGTACAAACGTTTCTTGCGGCCGATTACAGTCAAGCCGAGCGGCATCTGCGGCGCTTGGCAAAAGTGGCTTCACTGCAAGAGCAAGCTCCGTGCAAGACGCAAGAATCGAGTGCGTCAACGTAGTAGTCTCGGTCAGCTTGACTCCCGCGCGTTCGCGCTTCCGGCCTGAGTACTTGAGTTCTAGAGGTCCAACGCCAAAGGGCAGAAGCAGTGCTTCCGTCGATTCGACGGTGAGCAGATCACCAAAGACAGAGGAGGTATTCATGAGTTCTGTAACCGCCGCCAAAGCGACCACCGATGTAAGCGTCGACCAATTGGCCATCAACACTATTCGGACTCTTTCGATGGACGCGGTCCAGCAGGCCAAATCAGGGCACCCCGGCACGCCTATGGCGCTCGCGCCCCTGGTCTACACCCTATGGAACCGGGTTATGCGTTTCGATCCGCAGGATCCCATCTGGCCTAATCGCGATCGCTTCGTGCTCTCGAATGGCCACGCGTCGATGTTGCTCTGGTCCATTCTCCACCTCACGCAGACCCAAGCAGTGAACTCCGACTATGAAAAACTGGGACAGCCTTCCGTTACTCTCGATGACATCCGGCATTTTCGCCAGCTCGACAGCAAAGCTCCAGGGCATCCGGAATACCGCTGGGTCTCCGGTGTTGAAACCACTACTGGTCCACTCGGGCAAGGTGTCGCCACAAGCGTCGGTATGGCCGTTGCCCAGAAATGGCTCGCCAGCCATTACAATCGGCCTGGCTTCGAGATTTTCGACTACAACATTTATGCCGTTTGCGGCGATGGCTGCATGATGGAGGGCATTTCCTCCGAGGCTGCGTCCCTGGCCGGCCACCTGGGTCTCGACAATCTGTGTTGGATCTACGACAACAACCGCATCACCATCGAGGGGAACACGAACATCACCTTCACAGAGGATGTCGCGGCCCGATTTCTGGCGTACGGGTGGAACGTTTTGAGCGTGGGGGACGCAAACGACATCGATCGGATCGAGCACGCCTTTGATGTTTTCCGAAAGACCAAGGGCCGCCCCACTTTCATCGTCTTGGATAGTCACATTGGGTATGGTTCTCCGAACAAGCAGGACACTGCGTCGGCCCACGGTGAACCGCTTGGCGAAGAGGAGATCCGCCTCACCAAACGCAGATACGGTTGGCCGGAGGACGCTAAGTTCCTCGTCCCCGATGGCGTCTATGATCATTTTAAGGCTGGCGTCGGCGCTCGCGGCGCACAGGCCCACCATGATTGGACCGAACTTTTCACTCAATATCGCACCAATTTTCCCGAACTTGCCAATGAGGTTGAACTCATGCAACGGCGGGAGCTCCCAGCTGGGTGGGACCGCAACCTTCCCGTTTTTCCGGCAGACCCCAAGGGCATTGCGGGGCGAGATGCCTCAAGCAAAGTTCTGAACGTGCTAGCGCAAAGCGTCCCCTGGTTTCTCGGAGGATCCGCGGATCTTGGGCCATCGAACAAAACCACCCTGACCTATGAGGGCGCCGGGAGTCTTCAGGCGGATAACCCGGGCGGCAAAAACTTACATTTCGGCATTCGCGAGCATGCCATGGCAGCCATCGTAAACGGCCTTTCTCTTTCAAAGCTCAGAGCCTTCGGCGCGACGTTCTTTATCTTTAGCGATTACGCCCGGCCGGCGATTCGACTTTCGGCCCTCATGGAGCTACCTACTATTTTTGTTTTCACTCATGAAGCAATGAGTGACGGCGAGGACGGTCCGACCCACCAGCCCGTGGAGCACCTTGCTTCTTTCCGGGCCATCCCCGGGCTGATCGCCCTTCGACCGGCGGACGCCAATGAAGTTGTCGAAGCCTATCGCTACATTATGGAACTCCGCCACGAACCAGCCATCCTGGCGCTGTCCCGGCAGCCGTTGCCAACTCTTGATCGGACAAAATATGCTTCCGCGTCCGGCCTTGCGCGCGGTGCTTACGTTCTCGCGGACTCGCCGGGCAGAAATCCTGAAGTGATCTTGATTGCCTCTGGAAGTGAAGTCAGTCTCGCCGTGGAAGCCCATGAAAAGTTGCTTGCTGAGGGCATTCGCTCACGAGTGGTCTCTATGCCTTCCTGGGAAATTTTCGAGCATCAATCGCAAGAGTACCAAGACACCGTCCTGCCACCTGCCATCAAGGCGCGCGTGGCCGTGGAACAGGCTTCAAGTTTTGGATGGGAGCGTTACGCAGGCAGGCCAGGCCAGCTCAATTGCATGAAAACGTTTGGGGCTTCAGCGCCCCTTAAAGAACTGCAAAAGAAGTTTGGCTTCGAGCCCGACCAGGTAGTGAAAGCCGCGAAGGCAGTGTTGGATGGCAAATGATCCACACCTCACGAATTCGTCCAAGCCAACCGAGACGCAACGCCCCCTGAAGGCAACGTCCTCAAAGTTGCCCGCAATGCGTTTACAAGAAGCTGGGGCAACGATACTCCACGAAGCTACTCCGAGGATCTCCAAATGAACATCTACGAGACGCGCGAAGGCGTTCGCTTGGCGATGATCAAAGGCAAAAAAAATCACTGGAATCGTTGGGGTCCTTTTCTCTCCGAGCGTGCCTGGGGCACAGTGCGAGAGGATTACAGCGCTGACGGCACGGCTTGGAGCTACTTCCCCCATGACCACGCACGGTCACGTGCCTATCGCTGGAACGAGGACGGTTTGGCTGGCATTTGCGACCGTCATCAGTATCTATGTTTTGCCCTGGCACTTTGGAACGGTCGTGACCCGTTTCTGAAAGAACGGTTGTTTGGCCTAACGGGTCCAGAAGGCAACCACGGAGAAGACGTCAAGGAATACTATTCTTACCTGGATAGCACGCCGACCCATTCCTACATGAAGTATCTCTACAAGTATCCTCAGGCCGCGTACCCCTATGATCAGCTTCTTGAGGGGAACCGGCTGCGAACCAAGCTCGATGACGAATATGAGCTTGTAGACACCGGAATCTTTGACCATGGCCGCTATTTTGACGTCGTGGTGGAATACGCCAAGGCCCATGATGAAGACATGTTGATTCGCATCCATGTCAGTAACCGTGGGCCGGAATCTGCGAAGATTTGCGTAATGCCGACGCTATGGTTTCGCAATACCTGGAGATGGGGCTACGATACTCGTCGTCCCACGATGGTGTTGCGGACAAATGGCCGGCAACGTCAGGACAGGGTAAGCACACTGATTGCGACGCATTGGTATCTGGGTGAGTACGCCCTGTACTTTTCCGACGCTGACGA
The DNA here is from genome assembly GCA_036521695.1 of Candidatus Acidiferrum sp. Classification (GTDB taxonomy): domain Bacteria; phylum Acidobacteriota; class Terriglobia; order Acidiferrales; family UBA7541; genus Acidiferrum. The sequence continues at coordinate 4,933 of DATDHE010000580.1, forward strand.
CGTGCTGTTCACCGAGAATGAGAGCAATAGCGAGCGACTGTGGGGAATTCCATCTCCGACGCCTTACGTGAAGGACGCATTTAATCAGTATTTGGTGATGGGCCAACGGGAGGCTGTGAACCCTGCCGGTGTTGGCACGAAAGCGGCCGCGTGCTATACCCACACGATCAATTCGGGTGAAACCGCTACCATTGACCTACGCCTGGCGTCGACGCGCCAGGCCAATCCGCTCCAAGCGCCGTTTGCTGACTTCGGTTCTCTGCTGAGCGAACGCCACAAAGAAGCGGATGACTTCTAC
>DATDHE010000581.1:0-27907 GCA_036521695.1 Candidatus Acidiferrum sp.
AATACGCCACCTTTACTTTCCTGGCTTCAGCGAATCGAACGTTTTCGATGCGCTGCTGGAGACCACGGAGATGTTGAAAGATGTAAAGGGTAAGAAGGCTATCGTGCTGATGGCCAGCGGGGTCGACACGTTCTCAAAGCACAATCTCGACCAGACCATGAAGCAGTTGCGGCAGAGTGATGTGACGATTTTCTGCGTGGGTTTGGGCCAGGTGTTTCAGAATGCGGCGGACATGAACAGGGTAGGCGGGATGGGCAGCATCCAGCGAATGAATTACCTGCAAGCGGAGAATCAGCTGAAAACCTTCGCGCACGAAACGGGAGGCGAAGCATGGTTCCCGCAGTTCGAAGGGGAAATGCCGGGCGTCTTTCAGACCGTGACTTCTTTCTTGCGGCATCAGTACAGCATTTCATACACGCCGACAACCGGGGCGAAAGACGGAAAGTTTCACAAAGTGAAGATTGAGCTGGTGAAGCCCGACGGGAGCCCTCTGGAGGTAGTGGACCAGAAGGGCAAGAAACAGAAATACGTGGTGTACGCTCGTGAAGGTTACGAGGCCGTGAGAACAGGCACGGGAGACTGAGCTGCCGGTTCGACGACCTTTCTAGAGTCCAGTTGTAGAGTACGTTGACCGGTTAGTAGCCGCGGGCGAAATCTACCTGATTGAACATTTCGCGGCCGCCGAACCAGCGTTCCAGAAGATCCATGAGGAGAGTTGTTTCGCGATGCCAGAGGCGGTCGCTTACGGCACTGGTGTGCGGCGTGATGAAGAGATTCGGGGCGCGCCAGAGCGGGCTTTCGGGAGGAAGCGGCTCGACGGAGGTCACGTCGAGCGCGGCGCCGCCTAGAGCGCCGGTTTCTAACGCGTGGATTACGGCAGAGTCGTCAAGAAGTGATCCACGACCAACATTGATCAGGCGGGCGCCGGGCTTCATGCAGGCGATTTGCGCGGCGCCGATGAGGTGACGCGTTTCGCTTGTTTCCGGCGCAGCGATGACTACGTAGTCCGCGTGTGGCAGTGCTTCTTCGAGTTGGGAGACGGGGACGATTTTTTCTGCGTGCGCGGTGTCGCCGTGGCCGGAGCGGGTTACACCCCAGACGCGCATGTCAAAGGCGCGGGCGCGCTTGGCGAGTTCGCGGCCGATCGAGCCGAATCCCACGATCAAGAGAACTTGGTGGCTTAGTTCGGTGAGATGTTGCGGCTTGTTCCAGATGTCTTGCTGGCCCCAGTGCGAACGGTCCTGATGACGGGCGGAATCGGGGAAATTGCGTGCGAGAGCCAGCAAGAGGCCCATGGTGTGTTCGGCCATGGGAGAAGAAAAAACGCCGCTGGGGTTGGTGACGACGATTCCGGAATCGCGGAGCTCGGAATACATCAGTTGCGCGACGCCGGCGGCGGTGGAGTGAATCCACTTCAGTTTTTTTGCGTGGATGAGCTGTTCGGCACGGAGGGAATAGCCGACGAAAATATCTGTGTCGGGTAGTTCGGCGGGGAGGCGATCGTAGTCGGGCAAGTGGAGGACGCGCATTTCTGGCCAGCGGGCGCGGATGGTTTGCGGCATGACGGGCTGCGGGCGCCAGTAGGTGAAGGGATGCCAGACGCAGATGACGAGTTTTGTTTCGGCTGGGTTGGTGCGATTCATTCGCCGGAGCCGCGGTGCTTCCTGTAGAGGAGTAAGCCGACGATGAGACCGAGGCCACCGGTGCCGAGAATGAAAAGGTGGGAGAGCGGTAGAGCGAACCAGCAAATTACGACCAGGCCCACGGAAACGATGGCTCCGACTGGCGTGCCAGGAATCGTGATCGTGCCGAAAGAGCGCGGGCGGTTTTGGCCGGGCTCGGGAGGTTTTTGCTTAACGGGTTCGTAGCTGAGAGTCATATTACGGCCTTTTTGCGACGCGCAAATCTTGGCCGGTCATATCCGGTGGTTCGGGCTGGCCGAGAGCGGCCAACATCGTGGGGGCAAGGTCGCGCAACGAGCCGCCCGGTTTCAATGGTAGCGAATCGTTATCGCTGACGAGAATGAGCGGGACGGGATTCGTGGTGTGATAGGTGTGCGGGCCGCCGTTGGCTGGATCGATCATCGTTTCGGCGTTTCCGTGATCGGCGGTGATGAGCCAGACGCCGCCCCGCGCTTTCAGCGTTAGATAAATCTGGGCGAGGCCAGCGTCAACGGCTTCTACGGCTTTGATCGTGGCTTCGAGATTGCCGGAATGGCCGACCATGTCGGCATTCGCGTAATTCATGATAATGGCGTCGAACTCGCCCTTTTCGATGGCTTTGACTACCGTGTCCGTGATTCCTTGCGCGGACATTTCCGGCTTGAGGTCGTAGGTGGCGACTTTCGGTGACGGGACTAGGATGCGCTCTTCGCCGCCGAAGGGTTTTTCCACACCGCCGTTGAAGAAGTAGGTGACGTGGGCGTATTTCTCGGTTTCCGCGCAGCGTAGATTTTTGTACTGAAGCTCTTCGAACACTTGGGCGAGGATGTGCTCTAGTTTTTCGGGAGAGATTACGTATTTCAGCCAGGGCCAGTTTTTGTCGTACTGGGTCATGGCGACGTAGAAGAGATTCTTGGGGCGATTGGCATCGGTGATTTTGTCAAAGCCGGGTTCGACGAGGGCGCGGGTCATTTGGCGAGCACGGTCGGCGCGGAAATTGTAGAAGATAACCGCGTCGTCATCGTGAATCGTTCCTACCGGCACGGCTGCGGCTCCGTCACCTTTTGTGATGACGATGGGCTTTATGAACTCGTCGGTGACTCCCTGCTCGTAACTTTTTTGAAGCGCGGCGATAGGATCGTTCGAATGCGTTTCCGCTTCGCCGTGAACAACCGCGCGATAGGCCAGTGCAACGCGCTCCCAGCGGTTGTCGCGGTCCATCGCGTAGTAGCGGCCTGTGAGGCTGGCGATCTCGCCCATGCCTAGCTCGCGTATCTTTTGCTGCAACTGGCGGACGTAGTCGCGGCCGCTGTTTGGAGGCGTGTCGCGGCCATCCATGAAGCAGTGGACGAAGACGCGCTCGACCTTTTGCTGCTTGGCCATTTCGAGTAGCGCGAACTGGTGTTGGATGTGGGAGTGCACGCCGCCGTCGCTCAGCAGCCCGATGAAGTGCAATTGGCGCTGCCGGCCGCGCTCCATCGCTTTCTGAAAGAGTGGCACGTTCTGCAACTGTTTGCCGGCGATCAGGAGGTCAATGCGCGTGATGTCCATGTGGACGATTCGGCCGGCGCCGATGTTCATGTGGCCTACTTCGCTGTTGCCCATTTGGCCTTCGGGCAATCCGACGTAGGGACCCGAGGTGTGAATGAGTGCGTTCGGATATTTCTTTAGCAGGTCGTCGTAGGCGGGCTTGCGTGCGAGTGCGATGGCGTTGCCTTCGGTTTCCGCGCGATAGCCCCATCCATCCAGCACTGTCAGAACAACGGGCTTGGGTCGTTTGGCCATAGATTATTGTGCTGCAATCTCCCTTAACACCACGAGCAAGCGGTCCACTTCTTCCGCGGTGTTGTAATGAACGAGGCCGATGCGCAGAAGGCCGCCTTTGGCTTCCACGCCGAGGCGCTCGGTCAGATTCAGAGCGTAATAATTGCCATCCCACGTGAAGATGCCGCGTTCGCCGAGAAACGCGGCGATTTCGGCGGGCGAGTGGTTGGCCAGCCTTATGGAGACTGTCGAGCAGCGCTCATTGAAACGCTTCAGATCGCTGATGCCGAAGAATTGCAAATCCGGAATCGCAAACAACCCTTCGGCCAGGCGCGAAAAGAGCGCCATTTCATGCGCGCGGGTTGCCCTGTAGGCCGCCAAGAGCGCGCTGCGCCGATCCGTCGCGGATGCATCGCAATGCCTGCCCAACTCCGCGAGGTAGTCCACGGCCGCGTCAATCCCGGCAATCAGCTCCTGCACCTGCGTGCCAGTTTCCCAACGATCGGGGAGCGAATCCGGCGCGGGACGTACTTTGTACGGCTTGAATCGCAGCAGATGTTCGCGTTTCCCGTAGAGCGTTCCCATGTGCGGGCCGAAAAACTTGTACGGTGAGCACACTAGAAAGTCGCAGTCGAGAACGCGTACATCAATCGGCCCATGCGGCGCGTAATGCACTGCGTCGATGAACGTTAACGCGCCCGCGGCGTGGGCCAGTTTGGTGATTTCCGCTACGGGATTGATTGTGCCTACGGCGTTCGAAGCGTATCCGACGGCGACCAGCTTCGTGTTTGCGTTGATCTTGCGCTTCAAATCTTCGAGGTCCAGGGTGCAATCCGATTCGTGAATGTCTACTTGGCGAATCACCATGCCCATCTCTTCCAAGGCACGCCACGGCGCGACATTTGCGTCGTGGTCGAGAGTGGTTACGACAATCTCGTCGCCGGGCTCGAGCGTCCGTCCGATGGCGCGGGCCAACGCGAACGTGATCGTCGTCATGTTCTGGCCGAAAATGACTTCGTCCTTGTCACAATCAAAAAAGTCGGCCATGGCCGCGCGGGCGGAAGCGATGATGGCGTCGTTGCTGCGGCTGGTGGCAAACGCCCCGCAGGTGTTCGCATTCGACTTCAGATAATAGTCCTGAACCGCGTCCATCACTTGCTTCGGGACTTGCGTGCCGGCAGGCCCGTCCAGAAACGCCGCCGGGTGGCCGTTCACTTGCAATTGCAGCGACGGGAATTGCGCCCTCACCCAGGCGACATCCAGCGGCTTGCTTTCTGCTCCGTGCATCATGGGCGTACTCATTGTTTTCTCCGACCGCTAGTTTCTCACAGCGCGGGCCGAGGATGAAGCCGTGCGCAACCGTGTTAGCATTTAGTTGATTGTTCCTCACTCATGCCGCTTTGGCGCCGGCTACAAATCAAATGAGCGGCCTCGAACCGGCCGGCTCCGCGCCACGTTTTTCTATGGGGTGCCCGTGTCCGAATCCTTCACTCCGAATGAGCGCACGCGTGTGGTGCGCGAGCCGCAGCGCGGCGTCTACGACCGCGAAACCATTTACAAGATTCTCGATGAAGGGCTTGTGTGCCACGTTGGGTTTTCCACGGATGGCCAGCCATTTGTCATCCCCACTTTGTACGCGCGCATTGGCGACGCCATTTATTTTCACGGCTCTGCAGCCAGCCGGATGCTGCGTGGCGTCAGCGAGGGCGCGAATGTCTGCGTGACGGTCACGCTCACGGATGGGATTGTGCTCGCGCGCTCAGTGTTCAATCACTCGATGAACTACCGCTCCGTCGTGGCGCTCGGCAAGGCCACGCTTGTCGATACACCGCAAGAAAAGCTCGACGCGCTGCGCGCCTTTACGGAAAAGATTTTGCCGAAACGCTGGGACGACGCACGCCAGCCAAACGAAAAAGAACTGAAGGCTACTAGCATATTACGCTTGGCGCTCACGGAAGCTTCCGCAAAAGTGCGCGTCGGCCCGCCCGAAGACGATGCTCCGGACTACGCTTTGCATGTCTGGGCTGGCGTAATTCCATTACGCACCGTGGCTGGCGCGCCGATCCGCGATGAAAGATGCGATCTGGGGATTCCGCTCCCGGCTTATGCGGCTGACTACCGGCGGTGACCATCGAGGCTCTGGACGCCCTCGACATCCGAGTTGGAACCATTGAGTACGCTTAGGAAGTGCCGCGCTCCGAAAAACTGATGAAACTCACAGTGAATCTCGGCGACCATTCACGGACGATTCTCGCTGGGATCAAGAAAGAGCGCGCCAATCCGCGGGAAATAGTAGGCCGCCAAGCGTCTTTTATGCTGCACTCGCAGTTCCCGAGCGGCCCGTTCCCAACGGCACTCGAACGGGATCGTGCTCACGGGCGGACGGCGCGCAGGAAATCGGCAAGCAGGCCGTAGCCGGTAGCCTCGACTCCGGGATTGTGCTCAACGAGCGATAAACCGAACACGTCGAGATCGAAGCGAATCGCCGAGCTGCTGCCTTCGAGATTGGCGAGAGGATCCGACGCCAGCAACATTTCCGGACGCACGCTGCAATCGACGCCATCGCCGCGGCGCTCCGCGCGGCAGACCAGTTTGTAACGCATCCCCGCGGCGCGCACGGAGCGGATTTTTTCTTCGCTGAGCTCGCGGATGCCGGTGCGCTGCACTTGCTCGAGGCGCACGTTGGCGCCCATCAAGACAATCGCCAGAGCAACGACTTTCACCGCCGCATCCCAACCATCGAGGTCCGCGGTTGGATCCGTTTCCGCGATGCCCATGGCCTGCGCGCGTTTCACGGCTTCATCCATCGTGCGGCCCTTCTCGATTTCCGTCAGCACGACGTTCGTCGTGGAATTCAGAACTCCGGAAAACCCGCGAATATCCGTCGCCGGCAAGCCGTACGGAAACATGGAGAAAACCGGGACGCCATCCATGACCGTGGACTCGTAGAGGAATTGCCGGTTCCTCTCTTTCGCGAGGGCGGTGAGCTCGTGGTACGCGTGAACGATGGGACCTTTGTTGGCGGTGACGACGTGAATGCCTAAATCGAGCGCCGTCCGCAAATGTTCCGTGGCCGGCTGGCCGGTCTTCACGTTTAGCGAGGTCGCTTCAAACAGAACATCCGCGCGCGTTTTTTCGAGCCATTCGCGCAGGTTGCGCGGCTGGCTTGTGTTTCCGTGTTGAATCAGCGAATGACCATGGAGGGCCGCAAGAGGATTGAGCCCGTCGGGATCGGCGATCCACCCGGTGCGGCGCGTGGCGACGCCCGTTAGACGCCAGCGGATATCGTAGCGCCGGCGGAGGTCGGTTTCTTTGGAGATGAGTAGGCGCAGAAGGGCGCGGGCTACGTTGCCCATGCCGACGATGGCGAGATTGTAGGATGGCATGAGCCGATCCTCCGGGGAATGCGGGAGAGAGACTGTCTGTCCCTTCATGCGCGGGGAGACAGACAAGAATGACTGTCCCACCCTGCGAGCGAAGCGCTGATTCCAAGGTTAACGCAAATTAGTGCGCGGCGGCGAGTTTCGCAGCTGCATCGGCGATCAATGCTGCTTCGTTCTGCAGGCATTTCGCTACGACCACGACGCCTTCGTCAGCTTGTTTCCATTCCTTCTGCTCGATGGCTTCGCGCACATAGGGCATCGTTTTTGCCGCGTACCCGGTGTAGAAGCCTGGGGCATAAAGCTGGTGTCGGTACCATTTCCGTTGCGGCAAGCCTTCCTGGGTGATGAATTTGCGCTCGCTTTCGATGAGCAGGCGATTTACCTCGGCGAGCGAAGCCGCAGCCAGCGCGGTCCCGCCGTTGGCATTCGCGTGCTCGAGGGCCTTGCGGTAATCCGCGGCGCTGCGCGTGACGGCGTCGGCGGCGTTTTCGAGAGGCGCAAAGTTCTGGTAAGGCGGAACTTCTTCCTTTTTTGGCGGAACGTAGGTTTTCTTCGGATCTGCAGTCGCTGTGAAGACGCCTTCGTCGATTTCCTTGTTGCGTTCGCGAATTTCGTCCTGCATTTTCTTCGAGAGGTCCTTCAGTTCCTTGACATAGGTCTGCATCGTTTCGGCGAAATCGCCGAATTCGAACGGAAGAAGGTCGGCGTCACCGAGACGCATCATCGCTATGCCGCCGGTCTGCGAGAGGGCGCGGCCATAGACGAAGGTTGTATCGGCGAAGTGCGTGTACCAGTAAAAGTCATCGTAAATCGAGTGATAGATTCCGCCGCCGTCTTCACCGCCGAAACCGATGTTTAGCGAAGCGACGCCGACGTGCTGGAGGAACGGCGTGAAATCAGAACCGGAGCCAAGCGCACCCAGGTGCAAATCGGCGCGCTGGCGAATCTCTTGCTTTTTATCGCCGGGAGCTTCTTCAATGGCGCGCAACTGTTCGCGCTTCCAGGCGGAGAGTTTCGTTTCCGGATCCTGAATATCCTTCGCGATATCGTTCATGAATTTTTCAAGCGTGTGCGAGCCGGCGAGGCCGAGATAGCCGCGGCCGTTGCCGTCAGAATTGATGTACGCGACGGCGTGCTTGTCGAGTTCCTCGGCGTGCGTTTCAGCCCACTCCGTGGAGCCTAGCAAACCTTCTTCTTCGCCGTCCCAAGCGCAAAAGATCAGTGTGCGCTTGGGCTTCCAGCCTTGCTTCACGAGTTCGCCCAACGAGCGTGCTTCTTCGAGCATCGCGGATTGGCCGGAGAGGGGGTCTTCGGCGCCATTCACCCAGCCATCATGATGATTACCGCGGATCACCCATTCATCGGGATAGACGGAGCCGGGAATTTTTGCAATGACGTCATTGACCGGTGCCATGTTCCAGTTCGAAATCACCTTCAGATGAACTTTTCCGGGGCCGGGACCAATGTGATAGCTGATGCCGAGTCCGCCGCGCCAGGCTTGCGGGGCGATTGGGCCTTTGAGCGAAGCGAGAAGCGGCTCCGCGTCGCCGTAGGAAATCGGAAGGACAGGAATCTTGGTGATCGTCTGAGCGTCTTTTATAGCGAGGCGCTTTGCGTCTTTCGTCGCGCCCACGCCCGGGGTCAGCGGGTCACCGGCATAGAGCGGCATGTCCGCGACGCTGCCGCGCTGCACGCCGTCTCGGGGGCGATACGGCCCGAGAGGGAAAACATCACCCTGCGTGTATCCATCTTCGTGCGGGTCGGAAAAAATAAGGCAGCCGATGGCGCCGTGTTCGGCGGCAACTTTCGGCTTGATGCCACGCCAAGAACCGTAGTAGCGCGCTATAACGATCGCGCCCTTAACGGAAACGCCCATGCGCTCGAGCTGTTCGTAGTCAGCGGGCACGCCGAAATTGACGTAGACCAGCGGAGCCGTCACGTCACCATCAATCGAATAGGAGTTGTACGTCGGAAGCTGCTCGGAAGTCTGATCCGACGTGGGGTCTTCTTTCACGACGGGCTCTTGCAGCTTGGCGGTGAACCTTGGCCCGCCGTCCACCAATTCGACGGCGCGCTCCTTCGGAGTTGGCATAAGCACATCGAAGGTCTCGATGTGAGCATCGAGGCCAAATTCCTTGAATTTTGCTAGCAGCCAATCGGCGTTTTCCTTGTCATACGGCGAACCTACGTGGTGCGGCCGCGCAGAAAGTTGTTTCATATAGGCGCGAATTTTGTCAGGGTCGGGAATGCCTTTCATTTTTTCTTCCCACTGGCGTTCCGTGCGCGAAGATTCGGCGGAATAGCCGGCGAGCGGCTGTTCGTCGGCGACAACGTGTGTGCCGATCGGAGCCAGAGAAATACTTGTGAAGACAATTGTGGCAACTAGACTTCTACGGTTCATGAGCCCCCCTCGTTTTGCGCACGTATTTTGCCTGAACTACGCGGCGATTGGAAACGTTTGTTGCAAATTTATCCGCGACTGCCCGTTTTCAGGAGGATGTCCAGGTCATCGGGATGGATAGCGCAGAGGAGCGCGTCCTCGCGATCGATGTGTCCCTTGCTGATCAGTTGAACGAGAGATTCTTCGAGTGCGAAAGAGCCCTTTTTCTTGGTCATGGTGATTTCTTGATGGAGATGCTGGAGGGCGTTGCGGCGAATGTGCTGGCGCGCGCCATAGCCGATCATCAGAAGCTCGGCGGCGGGAAACCGCTCGCCGCTCTTGCTGGGCAAGAGGATTTGCGTCAGGACGGCGGCGATGGCCATGGCCAATTCCTGACGGATGGTGTTTTGACGCTCATCGGAAAAGGAATCGGAGAGACGTGAGATGGTGGTGGCGACGTCAATCGTGTGGAGCGTCGAGAGCACGAGATGGCCTGTTTCCGCAGCGGCGACGGCGATGCGCATCGTTTCTGGATCGCGCATCTCGCCCACAACGAGAACATCCGGGGCTTGGCGCAGAGCCGCGCGCAGAGCGGTGGGAAAATCGGGCGCGTCCGTGCCGATCTCGACTTGCTCGATGACGCTGCGAATGTGCGTGTGTTCGTACTCGATGGGATCTTCGATGGTGACGATGTGGCGGGCTTCGCGGCGGTTGATGTCGTCAATCAACGCGGCGAGCGTGGTTGATTTTCCTGAACCTGCGGGACCTCCGATCAATACAAGACCGCGCGGGAGATGCGCGAGCGTTTCCACGCTCGGCGGGAGATTGAGCTCGCGGAGTGTGGGGACTTTTTGCGGCAGGGCGCGTATCGCTGCTGCGGCCCGGCCGCGTTCGCGATGCAGATTGATACGGAAGCGGCCGAGTCCGGCGATACGGTAGGAAGAATCCGAGATTTGACACTGGCGGTAGCGCGCCAGTGCATGGGATGTGAGCGCAGGGAGCACCGCCGCTTCAATTTCGGGGCCATCGAGCGGACGCGCTTCGATTTTCTGCACTACGCCTTTTGCGCGGATGCAGGCGGGCGCCCCGGCGACGAGGAGTAGATCGCTTCCGCCGCGGGCGATCAGTGCCTTGAGCCAGCCATCGAGCTGCACGGCGCTAGGAGGCTCCGCTCCGTTGTGCTCGCGAAGGTCGTTCAGTTCGTTGACGATGCGGTCGATTTCCGGCGCTTCATCCATGTGGAACCTCATTCTTGCAACGGAGCGATGCCGGAAAAGTTTGACGCAGCGGAGCTATTTCGTCCAGCGGGAAACGCAGCAGAACCTCCACGACGACGACGATAAAGCGGAGCTTAAGAAAACGGCGGCAGAGACACAAAATCTCCGCCGCCCATCTTCAATTATTTATCGATTTAACCGGGATGCTGCGAAATGCTACTCCACGGCTCCAGTCTGCTCGGTGACCACAGGAGTCAGCGTGCCGAAAAGGCCGTGCGTTTCGTGGTCCGGGCCGGCGGAAAAGAACAGCGTTGTGGATGGACCGGCGACGGCGTTATTGCCGAAGGTGAGTGACCAGAGTCCGTCGATGGTTAGAATCGAGTCGTCTGGAGCTTTCACGAAGCCGATAAATTCTTTAGTGAACCCGTTGTAGGCAGCGACCCAACCGCTACCGAAATTGCCCACAAGGATGCTGTTGCTGAAGACGCCGAAGTCGCGGGGCGTCCAAACGACTCCCCAAGGCGAATTCAGCCAGGGACCGTGCTGAAGATGGCCGATGTGGTGACCATCGGGCTGGTAAAGTTCAACGAAACCATTGCCTTCGCCGGCCACGTCATCGTGTTTGGCGGCGTCCTGCTTGGCGTAGGTAACGAAAAGGGTTCCGCCGATATTCTGGATGTTGAAGGGCGCGAAGTCGCGCGGAATCGCATCGTCGTCGAACAATTCTTCAGAGATGTGCACACGCTTGAAGGTGTTGTCGTAAACTTCCACCTTGGCCGAGCGGAAATTCGTGACGTAAAGGAAAACTTTTCCGTTCACGAGGCCCGAAGTCGCACCCTTATAAACCGCGCCCTTCGGCGAACCTCCACCGGAATTATCAACTTCCAGGGTCGCCGCCACTCCGCCGGCCCATGCAGAGATGGTCCCATCCTCGGTAACGAAGATGAATGCGGCCGCCGGTCCGCCTGGACTGAGCAGAAAATCCGTCGGGCTGCCGTTGAAAACGATGCCAGTAGGTGTAGCCAGGGTTCCTGCGGGAGAGCCTTTGGGCGGGGGAATGGTAACAGTTCCCGTGCCGTTGATGGGTTCGATGGCCCCGGCGCCGGTATAGAGCGTGGAAAAGCCGGAGTTGTTATCGGATACCCACCAGGGGCTCCCGGGCCTTGCGGTGGTAGGGCTGCGGGTCAATCCCCAGGGATTTACGAGATTGGGGTCGGTAACAACAGCGACTCCGGGTTGATCGGAAACCAGATTTGTTTGCGTGTAGTGTTGCGCTTTTGTTACAGCAGGAAGCAAAAAGAGCCCAAGTGCAAGGACTGGGAAATATTTCCACGACTTAGATACATACCCCATGGCTTTACCCTCCAGATCAAGGTTTATGCAGCGAAGCGGATCGCGAATGACCGCGAAGGACTTCACATCTCACTGGCTGGGCAAACAGTGTTGCAGTGCAAGTTCAATTCCACTACGGCTTATTGCTTTACGGATGACTCCGAGTTGAGAACAAGGAACTTAGGGAAATTCCAACTGAGAGGAACTACCAGAATGCTTCCGTTTCCCGTAGACAACTACTGCTGCGGATACCGAAGTTGGGAGGGTTTTATTCCCGGTAGTTTTGCGTGACGAAAAGAAACTGAAGTTCCGCGGGGTGCCGGCAGGATCCGAGCGGTTAAGCCCGCCGGAGGGTCAGCAGTGTGATTTCAGGTGGCACACCAAGGCGAACGGGCGCGCCAACGGTGCCGAGCCCGCGATTCACGTAAATCGATGCCAGCGCTGACGAGCGGTTTGGGAATAAGGAGTCGTGATTGGTGTCAAAAGCCGAGCGATTCGATGCGCGGTCATTGGGCGCTGGCGCGAACATCGGGCGGTGATAGAGCCCAGCCACGTAGTCCGTGATAAACCGCGCGGGGCTAAGCCGGTGGTCGAGAATTTCCACCTGGATCTGCCCGCCGTGCGTGTGACCGGCGAGGGTCAGCTCGATGCCCAATTCCGCGGCGCGATTGAATGAGTTGGGATTATGGGACATAAGAAAGTTGGGCATGTCCCGGCGCACCAGCGGTTCCACATTCTGCAGCAGTTGCACTTTGCGGCCGCCGTTGGTGCGCTCGCGCTGATAATCGACGCCAATGATATTGAACGAAGTCCCCTCGAAGGTGACTTCCGCATTCTCTTGGCGGAGCAATTTCATCCCGGCCTGCGCAAAAAGAATCTGAGCGGTATCTTCCGCGCGCGCATAAATTTCGTGATTGCCGTTGCAACCCCAAACTCCCAGCGGCGCGCGCAGCCCCTTCACTTCATCTATGCAATCGGCGATCGGGTCGCCCGCGCCGGTGATGAAGTCTCCCGTGACCAGCGCAAGGTCGGCGCCTAGATCGTTGGCCATATTGACGGCGCGACGTACCTGCAAGCGCGGCATGTAGCTGCTCAGATGGATATCGCTGAGCTGCACGATTTTCATGCCCTCGAGTCCGGCGGGCAGATTGGGAATAGGGATTTCGACGCCATACACCTGATAGTCCAGGCGCTCGGCCGCAAAGCCGTACATCGCCGTAAGAAACGGGCCGGCCCCGGCGAGAGCAGTGGCCGTCTTAAAAAAGTAGCGCCGCGAAGGGTCTGGAATCAGTTCCGCTGAGGCTGGCGAGGAGGAGTACGGTGCCGCTGTTGCGGGTGAACTTGAAACTCGTGAAGCCTCTGAATTCGTCTTCAGCTGGTATGCTGCGCGCAGCCAACCCCAGATTCGGTCGATGCCGCGTACAATTTTCACCGCGAGATAGGCAAAGAGAGCGCTGAAAAACCATAGCCCCGCGAAAACCGTGATCAGATTGATTCCAGAAAGGATATGGCTGCGGCCCATGTGAAAGCCGTCCGCTATCGCGGCGATAATGAGCAGCAGTAGAGTTACGTAGATCAAACGTGCGGCAACGCGCAGACCCTGGCTTCCCCAATTGGATGTCACTCGCCAAATGGCGCGATACCAGAATCGCTGAGAGAAAAACAGCAGCCCCAAGATACTTAGCGCAATGACGCTGCGCACTAACAGCCAGGTCCAGTTCAAAAGGAGAGTCCCCCTAGAGGCGAACTACTAGCTTATCACGCCTGCCCCAGGCGATTTTCCATGACGTGGAGAGACATCCTGCGTAAGATGAACCGGGCCAAAAGGTCAGGTTCGTGCCGGTCGGGGGGAGAAACGCTTCGCGGCGCGGCCCGTCAGAGAGTGTGTGCCTGCCCAAGCTGGCCCAAAACAGCCGCAGACGCAGGTCCAGAAACAGCTTAAAAATGAGGAGAGAAAAGATGAAGAGTTTTAGCAAATGGGGGACCCTGCTGGTTGCCGTGGCGCTCGCGGCCATGCCGGCCTTGGCGCAGGAAGCCAAGAAGGCTGCACCGCCAAAGCCAGCACCGAGTCCGTCAGAAGCCGTGCTGGAATCTTGGAATGATATCGGCAGAAAGTTGATTGCCATTGCCGAGGATATGTCGGAAGACAAGTACGACTACAAACCGAATCCGGATTCGCGGACGTTTGTGGGCCAGCTCATCCATGCATCCGCTTCCATGTATTATTTCACGGATCCCGCGCAAGGAAAGAAGCCGCACCTGCCCGATGATCCAAAGCGCGACGATTTACAGACCAAAGCCCAGATTGTGGCCTTCGTGAAAAAGTGCGTTCAGGACGGCGCGGAGGTGATCAAAGCGAAGGGTGACAAGGGTTTGAATGAAGCTGTCGCTGCGGGCGGGCCGACGTTGACTCGGCTCTATGATCTGGCCTATGGGCTGATTGAGCACTCCGGAGAACACTATGGGCAGCTTGTCGTCTATTACCGGATCAACGGCTTGGTGCCGCCCGAATCGCGGCCCAAGAAGTAAGTGACATCATAACGAAATCAGAACGGGCACGAGATTTCTTCTCGTGCCCGCTTTTGTTTTGGCGATGGAAACTCACGTAAAAATGTGTACGGTAGGTCAGCGGGCAATGCCTGCTGTGCCCCTACGAAAACTTCGTGAAGCAGAACGCCGCTCCGGCGGCTCCGTTCTCCAGGAGCGCGACCAGTTGCGCGGAGTCACTAGTTGGCGGTAAGCAAGTTTGTCCTGCGCAAACAACCGCCAGCGCTTTATCCGCAGGGAGGTGCGGCAGCGTTTCCTTTAGCGCGCCGGCAAGATTGATGAGGGAAGCGCCTGGCGTGAGCCGCAGAACGGACTTGCCCAAGCGGAAAACACGATGCGCGGCGGCTTCGAGAGCCTGCGCGGCTGGATCATCCGCACGGCCCGTTATGACAATCTGCAACGGATGGCGCGCGAAAAGTGTGGCGGCAAGTCCGTAGGTCGCGGCAAACATCCCATATTGAGGGGCAATCCCCGCGAACGCTTCGAGCGTTTTCTGCGCAAAGTCGTAATAGCGTTCGTCACCGGTGAAAGCGTGCATACGAATCAGGGCGATCGCCGCGACGGAATTGGTCCCTGGCGTGGGCGAATCCTGAAAAGGCTTGCGGCGAACGTCGAGGCCTCCCATAGGCGCGGCATCCGAAGGTCTGTCGAAAAAGCCGCCGCCTTCCGCGTCGCCGTAGCGGGCTATGGCAAGGTCCATCGTCTTTTGTGCCGCGGCAAAATAGCGCGGGTCTAGTGTGGTTTCGTAAGCGTCCAGCAGAGCCAGCGCGCTGAAAACCTGATCATCGAGCGAGCCGTCGAGCGCAGGCCCTCCGAGGCGATGGCCGAAACCGCGAGATTCGCTCCACACTTCTTTGAGCATACGATCCATCGTTTTCAGTGCAAAACTGCGGCTGCTCTGAATCGTTGACCCATCAAGCACTTTGGCTGCTTCTAGAAAAGCCGAAACGAACATCGCATTCCACGAAACATACATCGTCTTATCGACGAAGGGCGTCGGACGCGGCAGGCGCGCAGCCAGCATCTTTCCTTTGCCGTTGGCAATGATGAGGCGCAAGGAGGTTTCGTCCAGGCTCAGTTGCTTGGCGATGTCGGCGGGACTTCGCGCGATCCACAACACATTTTTCGCCGCATTGTGATGCATCTCGCCATGAGGCCCGACGTCGTAATACAGCTCCATGACGTGCGCCTCGTCTGGCAGCAGCGCGGACTTCACTTCGTCCAGCGTCCAGGTGAAATAATCACCGTCATCGTCGAGAGAATAGTCCGCGTCCTGGCTGGCGTAGAATCCTCCGTGTTCCTGATCGGACAAAACTTCATTTACCCAACCGATGATTCCTTCCGCGGTTTCGCGCAACAACGGATTCTGCGTCACTTGCCAGCCGTGCAAGTAATTGCGCAGCAGCTCCGAATTGTCGTAACTCATTTTCTCGAAGTGCGGAACGAGCCAGCGTTCATCCACGGAATAGCGGTGGAAACCTCCGGCGAGCTGGTCGTAAACTCCGCCGCACGCCATTTTTTCGAGGGTCGTCTCGATCATCGCCAGCAGATGTTTTTCTTTGGTCTGCTGGTAGCGCTCCAGAATCAAATCTACCGCCGAGGCGTGCGGGAATTTTGGCGCGCGGCCAAAGCCACCATTCTTGATATCAAATTGCTGGGTGACCGAAGTGATTTGCGCGTCGACGACGGCGGGGTCGACCTCCGCCCGCGCGCCCGTGAACATTTCCGCCTGAGCCACGGCATCGGCCAAATGATTCGCCGCGCGCACCAGTTCGGCCCTTTTATTCTTGTAGGAATCCGCCACGGCCAGAAGAATGCGCCTAAAACCGGGCCGCCCCATTTGATCTTCCGGCGGAAAATACGTGCCCCCGAAAAAGGGCCTTCCGTTCGGCAGCAAAAATCCAGTCAGCGGCCAGCCACCCTGGCCGGAAATGGCGCTGACGGCGGATTGATAACGGGCATCGACGTCCGGGCGCTCGTCGCGATCCACTTTCACGGCGACAAAATTCTCATTGATAATCTTGGCGATCTCGGAGTTCTCATAACTCTCGCGATCGATGACGTGGCACCAGTGGCACCACACCGCGCCGATATCTAGAAGAATGGGCTTGTCTTCCGATTCCGCGCGCGCGAAGGCCAAGTCGCCCCATTCGTGCCAATCGATTGGCTGGTGCGCCGCGGAACGCAGATACGGGCTGGCGGAATCTTTCAAGCGATTTTCAGGATGAGACAACACGAACAATCCTTTCGATTCCCGCAGCGCTGGGGTCGAGCGCTGTTCTTGCAAGAGCGCGAGTAAATGCGGAGAGAAAAACAAGCCGGAGTTAAAGCTACTGCACGACGTCTCCGGGCCCGAGATCGCGCGGGTCGAGTGGCTTGCGCCCAGCAAATCCCTCGTCCTGCCGGTGATAAAAACGAATGCGGTCTTCCCCAAGCTTCCAGCAGAGATAAACGTCCTCGTTGTCAATCACGGCGGGAAAATCCAGAAGGCCCACGTCGAGGTCCTTGATGACGCATCCGGTCTCGAGGATGCGGTTCAGCGAAGTCTTCAGCGATTCGGCGAGCTGCTGGTGCTGCACGCGCAACGCGGCCAGTTTTTCGTAGGGGACAATCACGCCGCCCATCATCATGATTCGCGCGGAAACCTTGGACAGGTCGTTTTCCAGGCCGGACAATTTCTTGCGGCAGTCCATGGCTTCCACGAGATAGGGTTCCAACTCTTGCCGCGCGCGCTCTGCCTCGGTGAGGGTGAAGAGCCGCGGCTCCGGCTCGGGTGAATCGTCTTGTCCCTCTTCGTCGTCTTCGTCCGCCATAGAGTGTCCGTTCTATGATGCCTTTTCGGCTCTGCTTAATTCGATGCTAACGCAAACTCTTGTTGTGGTCGAGCGTAATGCACTTAGGCGTGGGCGCCTCAGCGAAAGGATTCCACTACCCGCCGATGAACACCATAGTACGCGAGGGAGGCACGAAATCAGGGGCGTTGATGCGGTGTCCTTCTTCCTTTTCATCGACGACCGACCGGATGTAAGTCGCCACGTCCTGGTCGGTCGCTGCCTCCCGGAGGAGCCCGCGAAGGTCGTGATCCTCTTTGCTGAAGAGGCAGGTTCGCAGCTTTCCGTCGGCAGTGAGACGGATGCGCGAACAGTGACCGCAGAAGGGCTGCGTCACCGGTGCGATCAGTCCGATTTCACCGGGAGCGCCGTCGGCAAAGCGGTACTTGCGCGCCGTCTCGCTGCGTTCGTGCGGGATTTGAACGAGCGGCCATCGCGCGTGGATGCGCTGGTGAACTTCCACCGCGGGCACGACATGTTTGCGCGTCCAGGTCCGGTCCGCATCCAGCGGCATGAACTCGATGAAGCGCATGATCACCCCGCGTTCACGCGCGAATTCGGCAAAGGATTCCACCTCGTCATCGTTCAGCCCGCGCACCAGCACGGCGTTGACTTTCGCGGGAGCCAGCCGCGATTTCTGGGCCACGTCGATGCCGTGCATTACGGTGCCGAAGGATTTCGTGCGCGTGATGCGTTCAAACTTGCCTTGATCGAGCGAATCGAGGCTAATGTTGATCCGCCGCAGGCCAGCTTCCAACAGCCGTTCGCAACGCTCTGCCAGCAAATGGCCGTTGGTGGTCATCGAAAGGTCTTCGACGCCGAGCGCATGAAGCCGCGCGATGTAATCTTCCACGCCCGCGCGCACCAGGGGCTCTCCGCCCGTGATTCGGATCTTGCGAATACCGAGGCTCAGAAAAATGTGCGCGAGACGGTCCAGTTCCGGCCAGGAAAGAATTTCGTCGTGGTCGCGGTAATTTTCGGGATCGGCGGAGCGGCAGTACACGCAGCGGAAATTGCAGCGGTCCGTGATCGAAATGCGCAGGTCCGTGATTTGCCGGCCGAATTTGTCTTGGAGGGTCATCACACGCTTTTCAGCTTGGACGCGGCCACCTCAGCTCTCTCTTCATACTTCTATAAAACAAAACCGCCCGATCCGCTTGCTTGGATGCGGGCGCGCGACGAAAATACACACTCTTTCGTCGAATCGCTCCTTTCCAAGTTCGGGAGGCCCAGGCGTTTCCACCCGAACCCTCAGCCTCGCGGTTCCAAAACGCCGCCGCGGAAGCTTCGCCCCTGCGCCGTAGGCTTTCTCTCCCGTAGGCCGCAGGGATCGGAGTTCCTCTGTAGTCTACGCCGCAAGCCTGCGGGGTGCAATTCACGCAATCCGAGCGCCTTCCCTGAGTCCGGCCTGGGGAGTGTGATAGAGTTTTTGCCACGCCATGCGGATCTTCGTTCTCGGGGCCGGTGCGACCGGCTCCCTTCTGGCAGAATTGCTCCAACGTCAAGGACATACTGTCTGGTGCGGTGACCGTGACCCCGAGCGCGCACGCCGCTTCCTGGGAAAAAGAAGCACGATTGCTGTCACCGAAGTAAATGCCAGAAACCTGCGTGGCATCGTGCGCGCTGCACGCGGCAGCCAGCTCATCGTCAATGCTTCCGCATCGGTCTTCAATTTAATCGTGATGCGAGCCGCGTTGCGGTTGCGCGCGCATTATGTGGACCTGAGCTCCCACCTCACGCGCAACCCCTTCAAAGCCGAGCAATTCTCCTTCGCGAAACGTTTCGAAGAAAAAAACAGGACCGCGCTAATCAATGCCGGCGCAGCTCCGGGCTTGACGAACCTGCTAGCAAAACGCGCTGCGGAAATGCTTGACGAAGTCCATTCCCTGCAAATTCGCCTTTACGAAAGCACGGAAAGCGACGACCCGATTTCGCAATGGTCTCCGGAAGTTTCTTTTGACGAGGCCATCTCCAGCCCGCGGGTCTATCGCGATGGCAGATTCCTCATGGAAAAACGGTTTGCCGAGCTGGAGAAATTTCGCTTTCCCGATCCCATTGGTTACGCCAACGTAGTTCTCGCCGCACAGGATGAAGTCGCCACGCTTCCCTATGGGATTCCCATGCGGAACATGGATGTAAAGATCGGTGGGAACGAGTTTGACCGGCTGCGCCGCTGGTACAAGCAGGGGAAATTATCGAAGTCGCGCGGCATCGTCCGGCAGCGTTTCCCGCAAACGTCATCACCCCGCGCCATCGCCAAATTGATTCGCCAAGGCGTGCTGCAAAATGCGCGGTTTTCAGCCGCGGTGCTGGTGCGAGGGGTGAAGCGCGGCGCCAAAGAAGACCACCACCTGCTGATCCGCACCGACGCAATGTTCCCAACGCTCTACCAAATCCGCCAGCAAGGCCGCTACACTACGCCGGTCGCGTATGCTACGGCTCACGTCGCCGCACTGTTCATCAAGTATTTTCGCCGTGACGAAGCCGGCGTGTTCGCTCCGGAAATGCTGCCAGTGGAAACGCGCCGTGCCATCATTGCGGGAATCCGCGCTCACGGCGTGAAGATTACGCACAAAACTACGGTCATTAAGCACAATGGCGAGGACGAAGAAGAAGTCTGATGCGCATCGCCGGCTAGCTGGCGGCTATGGCCGCGCTTCGAACACCAGGTTGAACGGCGTCTGCGTCGCGCGCCGGAATCGTGTAAAGCCACCGCTCGTTACGACTTCGCGCAGGCGCTTCTCTCCCGCTTGTGCGCCGAGCGCCAGTCCTACTTCCTGAGACAAAGAGGCGGGCGTGCATAAAAGCGTCGACGCACCGTAAAACGCGCGGCCAATGGGATTGAGATTGTCTTCCAGCTTGTCGCCCGCGAACGGCTCGACGATCATCCACGTCCCGTCCTTCTTGAGTCTGCCATGCACATGGGCCGAAGCGCCGGCGGGATCGCCCATGTCGTGCAAGCAATCGAAGAAGGTCACAAAGTCGTAGTCCTTGCCAGGAAACGACTTCGCGCTGGCTACTTCAAATTTGATGCGCTCGCCCACACCTGCATCGCGCGCGCGTTGCTTGGCGGTCTCGATGGATTTGTCGTGGTAATCGAATCCGGAAAACTCGGACTTGGGATACGACTTGGCCATCAAAATCGTCGACGCGCCCAAACCGCAGCCGACGTCGGCGACGCGTGCTCCGCTTTTCAATTTCTCGTCGACGTCTTCGAGCGACGGAATCCATGCAGCGATTAAATTCGCGGCATAACCTGGACGAAAAAATCTCTCCGTGCCGACAAAAAGCTCGGCATGGTGCTCGTGCCAGCCCATCCCCTCGCCCGTCTTGAATCGCTCGGTAAGCGCTTCCTCTGCTTTGATCGCCGCGAGCGCCACTTGAAACGCTCCAGGCATGAAGGCTGGGCTGCTGTCGTCCGCCATGGCGAACGCCTGTTCTTCGCTCAGGTGAAATTTTCCTGCCGCCGGATCGTACGTCACGTAACCGCCGGCAGCCTGTGCGCTCAGCCATTCGCGAACGTATCGCTCGGCAGTCCCCGTGCGTTTCGCCAATTCCGCCGCGGTTTGCGGACCGCCAGCGGCGAGCCCTTTGTACAAACCGAGCTTGTCGCCGATGCGAATGAGCGCCGCATTAAACGTCGCGCCAAAATCGATTACCGCTCTTCCCAGAAATTCATGAAGCTTATCCATGTCCAAGGCCATCTGTACCTCCGTCAGGCAGAGTAGGTGGGCCGCGAAGTCGATGCAAATTTTAGGCCCTTCAGGCCGCGGAAGGCAAGAACCGTCAGCAGCAGCGGTTGGGCCGGGAATAGCGGCGGTTGACCTGCTCGACGTAAAACTCTTCAGCGCTGAGCGTGCGTCGCTCAGCACCCTGCCTGCCTTCTGCGCGCAGATAGCGCTCGTACGCGGCATCGCCGCACCATTCCCGCAAGCCGCGCCAGAAACGACGAAGCCATCGCTTAGCGAATTTAGCCACCCGCGGCATGCGCATCAGTCGTCTCCGTGCGCCGAACCGGTAAATCCTTCGGCCCACTTTGTCGGGACATAGGGCGCTTCGTGCAGCACCGCCGCACGACGACCGCCCAGAATCGCATACCACTGCGCAAGCGCCTCCACGAGCAGCACAAGGATCATCAGCGCAAGCACACCCGTAACCGCGGCATCCAGGCGCTGGTTGAAAATGAGGCGGTACGTCTCGGCAATTTTCCCCGCTGGAATTTGCCCGGCAGCAATTCGCGCGGCGAGCGAATTCGCCTTCGAAAGAAAGCCGAGATTCGCGTTTGCATCAAATATTTTCTGATAGCTCGCCGTCATGGTGACCGCAACCAGCCACGCCATCGGCACAAGAGTCACCCAAATCCATCGTCGCCGCTTCATCTTCAGCAGAATCGTCGTGGCCACAACCAGGGCTACCGCTGCCAGCAGTTGATTCGCAATCCCGAAGAGCGGCCACAGCGAATTGATTCCTCCCAGCGGATCGACGACACCCTGATGCAGGAAATAGCCCCACATTCCCACGATGATCGCGCTCGAAAGCAAAATCCCGGGCATCCATCCCGTGCGTCCCAGCGGTTTCCAGACTCGTCCGGCAAGCTCTTGCACCATGAAGCGGCCGACGCGCGTCCCGGCATCCAGTACGGTGAGAATAAAAAGCGCTTCGAACATAATCGCGAAGTGATACCAGATGCTCAGCAACCGCTCGCCGCCGATGGTATTCGAAAAAATCTGCGCCATTCCCACGGCCAGCGAAGGTGCGCCGCCCGCGCGATTGAGCAACGTCTGCTCACCCACGGAGTGAGCAAGATTGGTCATGGTCTGCGCGTCGAGATGGTATCCCCAGCTGCTTATCCTGGCGGCGGCTGCGTCCGGCGTCCCGCCCACGATGCTCGCGGGGCTGTTGATCGCGAAATACACACCGGGCGGCATCGCGCAAGCTGCAACCATGGCCATCACGCCGACAAAAGACTCGAGCAGCATCGCGCCATAACCAATCGACCGTGCATGACTCTCGCGCAAAATCATCTTCGGCGTTGTGCCCGAAGAAATCAGCGAATGAAATCCGCTGATCGCGCCACAAGCAATAGTGATAAAGCAAAATGGAAAAATTTTCCCGGCGAAAACCGGACCGCTTCCGTCAATGAATCGCGTGAGCGGCGGCATCATCATGTGGGGGCGGACGAACAGAATTCCCGCCGCAAGCGAAAAGATGGCTCCGGTCTTGATGAACGCGCTCAGATAATCACGCGGCGCGAGCAACAGCCACACGGGGAGAACGGCGGCAGCAAAGCCGTATGCGATGATTATGAAGGCCAGGGAAACGCCGCCGAACGTGAATGCCCGCGCCCATGACGGCGATGCCGCCACCCACTGCCCCGCCACCACCGCGAAGAGCACGAGGGCGACGCCGAACAAAGAAGCTTCCAGCACGCGTCCTGGCCGGATGAATCGCAAGTACACGCCCAGCAGCAGAGCGATGGGAATCGTCATCGCCAGCGTAAACGTCCCCCACGGCGAGGATTTCAGTGCGTTCACCACGACGAGAGCAACGACGGCCAGCAGAATCACCATGATCGCCAGCACCGCAATCTGCGCGATGAATCCGCCGCGCGCGCTCACCTCCTCGCGCGCCATCTGGCCAAGCGTTTTCCCGTCGCGCCGGATGGAACAGAACAAAATAATGAAATCCTGCACGCACCCTGCCACCGCCGCCCCGAGAATCAGCCACAGCGTACCTGGCAGATATCCGAACTGCGCCGCGAGCGTTGGCCCGACCAGCGGGCCCGGTCCGGCAATCGCCGCGAAGTGATGCCCAAAGAGAACCCACTTGTTCGTTGGCACGAAGTCGCGCCCATCGTCGTGAATCTCGGCAGGTGTAGCGCGCGTGTCATCCAGCGCCAGCAAGCGCGCCGCGATAAATGCCGAGTACAAACGATACGCGACCATATAGCAACAGACTGCCGCGACGACGAACCACGTGGCATTCAACGGCTCTCCGCGATGCAAAGCGATGGTGGCCAAAGCACCGGCTCCCGCGATTGCCACGCAGAGCCCAACGATAAACTTGAGGACGCTCTTCATTTCCCGGAAGTGATTCCAGAACTGGCGCGGATGAATTGCGCGGTATCCTGCTTCAATTTCACCAGCGAAGGCATGTGCGCATACACCATATGCCCCGATTCGTAGTAAGCCCCGGTCAAGTGGCCGCGCAAAGAAGGATCAAGCCCCAGATGATCGAATGTGTAGTCCGCCGCAAAAAACGGAGTTGCCAGATCGTAGTAACCTCGTGCTACGAAAACGTGCAGAAACGGATTCTGCGTCATCGCGCTGCGCAGCGTCTCGCCCACATCCGCGTAGCGGTTTTCGTACGGCTTGTAACTCCAGGGATACACGCGCCCCGTTAGAACTTCGTACGGCAAATCGCTGTCGAATTTCAAATCGCCGCGCACGTAATCATTGAGCGTCGCGGTGTAAGGCCCGATAATCGCCGCGATGCTTGGATCGTATTCCGGCATTTCGCCGGCGGCATCCTTATCAATTCCAGTGAATCGGCCGTCGATGCGGCCCACCGTGCGCCGCTCGCTGCGCAGCAACTCCTTCGTAAAGCGCTCAATTTCCACGCGCATGTTGGTGCGCTCGATATAGTCCGTGGAAAGTCCGATCAAGCGCGCAAGCTTCTGTACGACTTCCGTGTGCTTGGCAGTGGACAGCCCATCCCCAGCCATCAGCGCGGTTGCATACTCACCCTTTGCAAAATTCTCCGACTCCTCAACTGCTTTGTGCAAATCCGCCTGCAAATCACCAGGCAAGCGCTTGTGGTACCAGGCAATCGCTGTGTACGTGGGCAAAATCAAGATGTAAGGCAGATCGTTTCCGCTATCGAATTCGGTCGTCGCAAAATTCAGGATCGTCGAAACCAGGATGATTCCGTTCAAATACATTCCATAGCGCTGCTGCAAATATCCTGAAAGCCCTGCCGCGCGCGTCGTTCCGTAGCTTTCGCCCGCAAGAAATTTCGGAGATCCCCATCGCTTGTTCCGCGTCGCATAAAGGCGTATAAAATCGCCGACAGACTGCACATCTTCTTGAATCCCGTGAAACTGGTTCGGCGATTCGCCCGGCGCGGGTCGGCTGTAGCCGGTAGACACAGGATCGATAAAAACAAGATCGGTTACGTCCAGCAGCGAGGATTCGTTGTCCACCAATTTATAAGGTGGCGGCAGCAACGCGCCGGCGTCGCCCATCTCCACGCGGCGCGGACCAAAAGCGCCGAGATGCAGCCACACGGAAGCCGATCCCGGTCCCCCATTGAATGTGAACATCACCGGCCGCTGCGACAAGTCGCTCACATCGTCACGCGTGTACGCCATGTAAAAGACGCTCGCTTTCGGCTTCCCTTCTTCGTCTTTCATCACCAGCATTCCCGCCGTCGCCGTGTACTTGATCTCTTGCCCGCCGATGCGCGCCGAGTGCTTCGTCTGCACCACCTTATCTTCCGGGAGAGGCGGCGTTTTCTTCTCCGGCTCTTTCGCCGGCTCGGCAGCTTTCTCGCCCGGTTTTGGCACCGGAGGCGCGCTGGGCACCGGTTGCTGCGCAAACGAAAACGAACTTCCAAGCAAAATCACTGCGGCGCAGCTCAATCCCAGATAGCGATAGTTCATCGGCAAGACGCTCCTCAAAGTAGGCGGCCACGAATGATAAGTTGACGGCGGCATCGTATGCGAGTGCAGTAGCTTCGTCAATCCGGCTACGACATCCGGCTACGACTCGCCTTTCGTGCGGCCGATTTTGGAATTGTGCTTGTACCGGGCCGGGACCGTTATACAATGCGAGCCCAAGAGTGAAACGTTTGTTTCAAGGAGCATCCATGCGTCCAGCCTGTACACGGCTCACCGTGTGCCTGAGCATTGTCGCGCTACTGTTGTTCGCGCCAATGGCAGGCGCGCAGCAAAAAGAAGGATTGCCCCATCCGAAAACGCTTCCTGAGCTGCAAAAGGCGATGAAAGACGTTGTCGACAAAGCTCATCTGCCGGGCGCGGGTGTCGCTCTCGTCTCGAATGGCGAGTTGCTTTGGTGCGGCGGACTCGGCAAAGCGGACATTGCGTCCGGCCGCGATATCACTTGCGATACGGAATTTCGCGTAGGCTCGATCAGCAAATCTTTTGTCGCGCTTGCACTCTTGAAGCTGCAGGAAGAAGGAAAAATAAATCTCGAAGCGCGCTTGCAGGATGTTGCGCCGGAAGTCCCCGTAAAAAATCGCTGGGAGTCCACGAATCCCGTGCGCATCGTCAACTTGCTCGAGCACACCGCCGGTTTCGACGACATGCAGGCTTCGGAAGTCTATAACTTCAAGGATTCGTACGATTTTTCTCTTCTCGAAGTCTTCAAGAGATTTCAGGAACCGCAAGACGTTCGCTGGCCTCCGAGCACGCGCATGTCCTATTCCAATCCAGGGTTCGGCATAGCGGGCTATCTCATCGAGAAAACCACCGGCAAGCCCTTTGATCAGTATATTCGCGAGACGATTCTTCGACCGCTAGGCATGGCGAATGCGGACTTTCCTTTTACCGATGCGAACAAAGCACTCCTCGCCGTCGCCTATGATGGCGATCCACCGCGCGCTCTCCCGGGATACCCATACATCTACTTGCGACCGGCCGGTGATCTGAAGGCTTCGCCTGGCGAACTCGCCAAGCTCGTGCAATTTCTTCTGCGCCGTGGAAGAGCGGGCGATGCGCAAATCCTAAAGCAGGAGTCCATCATCCGCATGGAATCGGTCGAGTCGACTCTTGCCGCAAAGAACGGCCTGCGTCTCGGCTACGGCCTCGCAAACTACACGGAAGTGGTCGGCGGAGTCGTCACCCACGGCCACGATGGGGGAATTGACGGATTCATCTCCACATATCGCTACATGCCGGAACAAAACTGGGGCTACGTCGTGCTGCTCAACAGCACGCAGTCCTTCCAGGCGCTGCTGGATCTGAACGAGCTGGCCATTAATTTCTTGTCGAAAGATTTTCCGAAGCCGCAGCAACCCCCTATTTCTGTTTCCGCCGCCGATCTGGAGAAGTTTGCCGGCTACTACGCGCCTCTCGCGCCTCGTTCGCAACTCTTGTCCTTCACAGAGCAGCTGTCGGGCGGCCTGCGCATCCGCGTCATCAATGGTCAACTCACTCGCTCCAGCCTTTATGGCAAACCCGAGATCATGATTCCCGTCGGCAAGAATTTCTTTCGTGGCGAAAAGGAGCCTGAAGCGACCTCGGTCTTTGTCGCGAGAGACGCGGGCGGGATGGCGCTCTCGGGTCAGGGATTGGAAGGTTTTTCTTACGGGGAACGCACCAACATTGCCTGGACTTACGCTCGGCTCGCCTTGCTTCTTCTCTGCGTGGTATTGATGGCCACTTCCCTGCTCTTTGCAATCGTCTGGGTACTGCGCAAACTGTTTGGAGGAATGAAGAGCGTGCAGCATTTAGCGGTGCGCGCGATTCCCTTTCTCGCAACACTATCTTTCGTGGCGCTCGTCTTTTGTTTCACAAAACTGGGCGGCGCGGACACTGGAAAATTCACCGTTTGGACCGCGGGAATTTTTGTCTTTTCTCTGCTCTTTCCGCTGCTTTCGCTCTACGGCCTCTTCCTCGCCCTTCGAGTTCCGAAGAGCGAAATTCACAACGGCACGCGCGTTCATTCGCTGCTCGTGGCGTTGGCCTGCTGCGTAGTTACCGCTTTTGTCGCTTCATGGCACCTTGTCGGACTTCGCCTCTGGGCGCCGTGATCGAGAAAAATTAAAAGCCACTCCACCGCCTTCCGTCTAATACGGTGTTTCGCAACGAACTACCCTCCTGATGATGGCGCAGGAGGGTATCCCCCGAAACCGCCGGCTTCGTTCCTCCGCAAGCCCAAGACGGCGAGTGCCCGGTACCACGCTGCGCGGAAGCGGTATGGGCGTGTCACACGGATCGGCGCGGGAGCTTCCCCAAATCGTGCCGACTTGCTCTCCACCCCGATCCCCGCTTCCTGCCAGCGTAGCAAGATGTGCGCCAGATCTTCCGGAGGCTGCGATTGGAAAGTATCGTGAACGAAAACAACTCTCTTGATTCCTATGGTCAGCAGTAATCGCGCCGACGGAAAGTCCTGCGGGAAGACCATCCACCGATTGTCAAACGCCATCTCATCCAGTGGGACACTGCTGATTCTCTTGGAATCGAGCAGAAATACCGGGGGCGCATCATCTGCGATCTTCGCAAATTGGAGCAGCTTTGCTCCCTGGCATAGGGCGAGAAGCAATCCACGCATGTCCACCACGGTGGGCGACCGGTGAGCTCGCCCCAAGGTCCAAGCGCACACAATTTGCGCTCGAGAAATGCCATCAACAATGCGAATGCGGCGGCAGGCCACGCGTACACTGCGAAATCGCGGACCGTTCCGGACACCGATTTCCAACTGCCGGTGACTGCGCCCCCGAGGACGATTCCAGTAGCGATCAGCCAGCCGCACAGACGGATTCCGGTTCCCAAATGCCGGTCAATCGTTATGGTGTCAGCTACGGAAGCGATGCGCTCCACCACAAACCACGCGAAGACTAACGCAATGGTGGAAAGAAATGCGCAGAAGGCCACTACCTCCGGGCCAGGTCCGTTTCCTACGTTGGCCCCAGCAAAACAGAATGTCGCGCCAACAAGCTGACCGGAAATAACCCAGGCTGCCGCCAGATTTCCGCGCTCGAGTACATAGTACATCGTCGAGCGCATTGATTCCAAGCAAGCCAAAAACCAATTGCGTGAAACCCAACCAGG
>DATDHE010000582.1:0-3989 GCA_036521695.1 Candidatus Acidiferrum sp.
ACACTGAGATTCTAAATGTCGGGTACAACTACGCGCTCACTCGGAAAGACACTGTCGGAATAGACTACCGATTCACTGCTTTCCATTATCCAGGTGAACCGCAAGCGTTAGGCGACCACGTTGGTCAATTTGTATATGGAAGGAAGATTACGGGAAGGCTGGCGCTGAAGCTTGCAGGCGGACCCGAGGTCACCACATTCCGGGTTGCGATCGGCGGATCGACGCAAAAGATTGCTGGGTCCGGAAACGCAGCATTGACCTATGCACTTGCTCGAAGCAGTATCGCGCTGACCTATGCGCATGGAGTAAGCGGGGGCAGTGGAGTTTTTACCGGGTCGAACACCGATCAAGTAAATGCAACCTGGACCAGACAGATCACGAGAGTTTGGAATGGTACGGTTAATTTCGGCTACGGGAAAAACCGCCAAATCCTGTCTCCGAGTGGCGTAACCTCGCCGAGTTATGATGCGTGGCTGGCGGGAGTTGGGTTGAGCCGGGCGCTGGGGCGCACTGCAAATTTCTCTTTGGCATACCAAGCTCAAATCCAAGGCGGTAATGTGGCGATTTGCAGCAATCCGACCTGTGGCACGAATTACACGGTGCACGAAGTGTTCGCAACCTTCCAGTGGCATACGAGACCACTGGTGTTGAGATAGTGAGAAATCATTGTTTCCGGTACATCACAAATCGAGATTCTCCAGATCGAGGAGAAGTGAGAGAATAACGGCAGAGATGAAAATTGAGTAGCGGCATGTCGGGAAAGTGCAGACACAATGTATAAAAGCTTCTTCGGATTGAAAGACAATCCGTTCAATGTCAATCCAGATCCGCGGTACCTTTTTCTTACCAAGGCGATCGAAGAGGCCTTGAGCGGGTTGATGTACGGCGTTCAGAACCGCAAGGGCTTTATCACGCTCATCGGTGAAGTTGGCACGGGGAAAACCACGCTCATAAACCGTCTTGTCGAGTGGTTACATCAGCGGCGGGTGAGAACCGCGTTTCTATTTAATTCCCGGATGAATACGAATCAATTGTTCGATTTCATTTTGGCGGAATTTGGCATTTCCTGCGCGTCTCGGACCAAGAGTCAGCAGCTATTGAGCCTCAATCAATGGCTTCTCGATCGTTACAGTGCCGGCGAAACCACCGTGCTCATCGTGGATGAAGCACAAAACCTAACTTACCCCGTACTCGAAGAAATTCGGCTGTTAACCAACCTTGAGACATCCACGGAGAAGCTGTTGCAGATCGTACTGTCTGGACAGCAAGAACTGGAAGAGAAGCTGAAGTTGCCGCAACTGCGCCAACTCCGCCAGCGTATTATGCTGCGCTGTAAGACCGCGCCTCTGACGAAAGAGCAGACGCATGACTACATTGCCGAACGCCTGAGGATCGCTGGAGCCAGCGGTGAATTGATTTTTAGTCCGAAGGCAGTTGAAACGATCCATTCGTATTCACTGGGTATTCCGCGCGTCATAAATCTGCTTTGCGAGCACTCGCTCATCAATGCCTACGTTGAACACCAGCGGCCAATTGCACCGAAAATCGTCGAAGACGTCGCACATGAATTTCAGCTCGATGAGGTCGAGCCGACTGCACCGGCGGGAAGCACGCGCATCGATGCGGAAGTATACAATTCGGAAGCCTTCATTCAGAATCTCGGAGAGGTACTATCGCGATTTCGCGTAAGTCCTCCTACCACGACGCCAACCCGCGGAAGAAAGTAAGAGCTCGAATTTCCACTGCTTTCCTGCGACCGCTCGCAATACATGTTCTTGTAACGGGTGCCTGGAAAATCTCTCAACGCCTCCTGCATGCTAAGGTGCTAAGCTCCCGCTCCCCTATTACCAAAAGGGGTACCACTTTTCCCCAGGCCCCATTCCGGGAGGGGGAGAGGATTTTCTCTACTCATGACCTCGAAACACACCTCGTGAAGGGAAGAATCTAAGTCTGACCGTAAGGGCGACGAACAACCAATTTCTGACTTCATCTTTTCAAACTCTGGTCCACCACGTTTTGCGCTAGGTCAAGAGAAAAAGTCGACTGCACTTTATCTCCGATTACGCCTTAGACTCAAAGAGAATTCGTTCACGCCAATCCTGGCGTACTGCCCCTTGAGGTTTCTCACGTGCGGGCGTATGTTTGAGGCACGGGACGTCTCTCATTCGAGGACCTGCTTGAAGTCTCCAGTGAGAAAGTTCGAGGCAGGGTCTCTTACGCAGCTTATTCAAGCACCGACCGCAAGAATCGAGGTCCATCCATTTGTGACCGTTACGGTCACCGACAAGCAGTTTCTGACCGGCGCCAAAGACGTGATGCCAGCAAAGATCGGTGGTGAGTTGCGGCTCCCTTCTGCGAACCTGCGAGTGCCTGCGGTCATCCTCATTCACGGGTCCGGAGGTGTTGGCGCTAATGTTGACCGGTGGGCCAAAGAATTAAACGGAATTGGTGTAGCCGCCTTCCTCATCGACAGCTTCACGGGACGAGGAATCTTTGAGACGATAACGGACCAGTCTCGACTCACCAACCTGTCGATGATCATGGATGCCTATCGAGCACTCGAGCTCCTCGCTATGCACGCCCGAATCGACGCCTCGCGGATTGCACTGATGGGATTTTCTAGGGGAGGCTCCGTCGCGCTCTATGCGAGTCTCAGGCGCTTCCGGCGGATGCATGGACCGGACGGCGCCGAGTTCGCCGCGCACATCCCCTTTTATGCCCAGTGCAATACTGCTTACATCGGAGACGAAGAAGTGAGTGATCGTCCCATCCGACTCTTTCACGGCGCGGCGGACGATTATGTGTCCATTGAGCCGTGTCGCAAATATGTCGAACGACTGCGCCGCGCCGGGAAAGACGTCCAGCTCACGGAGTACGCCGGGGCACACCATGCGTTCGACAATCCCCTCTACTCGCCCGCGCGTTCTTTGCCTCATGCGGTGACAACCAGTCTCTGCCCCCGGGAGGAGCGAACCGAAGGAGAGATCGTAAACATCGAGACAGGTCGAGCTTTCAGTTGGAGTGACACCTGCGTTAGACGCGGCGCGACTGTGGGCTATGACCATGGAGCCACAACCGAAGCCGTCAAAGCTGTGAAGGCGTTTCTTATCGCCACCTTCAATCATAGTCCGTAGTTCAATATCGAAGCGGGGTTTTGCATTGTCGTCAGGTTGAACACGGAGTTGATTCGAATCGCGAGAAAGGGCACAGCACTGAAGATACCAGGAGGAGAGCGATCATGCCGTCTGCCCACTATGAAACGATTGCTGCTTGTTTACAAGAAAACATCAAGCTTCTAAGCGATGCTTTCGGCGAGGTGAGGCCAGAGAACAAGCCGCTGTGGAATATCAGCAATGCTGTTCTGGCCTTGAGTGATGCGCTTCAGGACGAGTTTGTTCACCTCAACTCACGGTTGACATTCATCGAGGAGCAGCTCAATCGCTAGTTTCAGACTAGATGTAAATCTAGTTGCTTATCCGAGCGCTCGCACAACTTGAAACGCTAACTAGAGCTACAGTCGGGGAAGTCCCCATGGGCGATCCGTAAGCTCTAGAGAGCGGCCTCCAGGTGTAAGCCTCTGCAGGCTCCGCACAGGTAGGCTTCCGCGTGCACCTGCACGAGTGAACTCAAAAAGGAGGGCGGATGGCGAGTCGAACGGCGGCAATCAAACCAAAGCAGAGTGCGCCATACGGCATCCGGCGCGTGATTGTGGCGTCGGCCGCAGGGACGATGATCGAGTGGTATGACTTTTACATTTTTGGGAGCTTGACTGCGGTCCTCTCGCTAAAGTTCTACCCGCCCGGTAACGAAACTTTCTCTTACATCGCCTATCTGGCCACTTTCGCCGTGGGATTTGTCGTACGGCCGTTTGGGGCGCTCTTCTTTGGGCGGATCGGTGATCTCGTCGGGCGCAAGTACGCCTTTCTTGCGACGCTCTCCATCATGGGCGGAGCTACGGCACTCATTGGATTGCTCCCAACATTCGAGAC
>DATDHE010000583.1:0-5572 GCA_036521695.1 Candidatus Acidiferrum sp.
CATTGTTGGCGCGGAAAGCTGGCTGGCAGCAGGAATCTCCCGCGACCCGGAACTGATGCGCATCTATTCGTCCGGCGCTGACCAGTACATCGAGTTCGCGATGGTCACAGGCGCGCTCCCTCCCGGCAGCACGCGCGACAAATCCAACCGCCAGATGGAGCGAATCCGTGCGATGCACAAGACCGCGCTGCTCGCCATAAATTACGGCGTCCAGTCAAAGACCCTCGCTTTGTATTTGGGTGTGCCGGAGTGGAAAGCGGCGGCTATCATCAACGCGCACAAGGCGGCTTACTTCACCTACTGGAACTGGGCCGAGGAGAACGTCGCAGCTGCCAAGGAGCGGCGTTATATCGAGACGTTCTTCGGCTGGCGCTTGGACATTGAGCACGCGCCGTTCAACACGATCCTGAATTTTCCACAGCAAGCCTCATGCGCCGAAGTCCTGCGCGCCGCCTGCGTCGAGCTTTGCGACCGTGGCTGGGGACCGTATCTCGCAGCACCGCACCACGACGCCGTCTACATGCACGTACCAATCGAGCTTGCTGAGGACGCCAAGTGCGACTTGGAAGAGTGCCTCATCAACGCCGGGGACGCGGTGATGGACGACCCGGACTTCAGGCTGCGCGTGGATTCCGACATTGAGGCTTACCCCGGTCACTACGTTGACCCGGACGGCGCTGCGCTGTGGCAGATCGTGAGCGAGTTTTTTAGGTGGGACGCAGTATCAAATTCTAATCGGGAGCTAACACATGCGTGATCCAGAGTTGTTCTACGACGGCGAAGGTGGCGTCGGCTACGACGGTCCAGAAATCGAGGAAGACGACGGGTGGATGCAAGGTTGGCATCCGAGTCGGAACAAGCCCGAAAATCTCTGCAAGTACCTGCGGGGTCTCGGACTATGCACGGTGTTCCCATACGGTAACGCCTACAAGCTTGTCGTGGGCGGACAGTTCTACGGTCCTTTCCCAACGCAGGAAGAGGCACAGCTTGCGGCTAAGAGCCTCAAGCCGTGAAGAGGTTTCAGCACCGGTTAAGGTCGGTGCCAAGGAGAGCAACATGTCAGAAGCACAGCAGCAGCAAGTGCAGTACGCCAGCAAGGCGCAGTTCGACAAGCTGGTCGCGTATGTACAGGAGCTTGTGAAAGACCACAACGCCTTGGAGCAGCGCGCAATCGAACTTGAGCGACGTGAAGAAGCGCGCCGCAACCACGAGAACCAACAGCCGGGCGTAGGTAGGAGCAAGCCGAACCCCAAGTTCCAGGGCCGTGACGCGGCGCTGGAGGCAGAAGCGTGACCGAGAAAATGGACATCAGGAAGCCTCGGTTACCATCTGACGTCGGCTGGCACGACATCGAGATCAGCGACAACAAGACCCAGAATCTCGTCTGGTGGAACGAGCGTAACGGTCGCGACCTGTGCGCGAAGCATGATCCTACCGACTACAAGGCGAAGTGGATGGCGGCCCAGCTAGGCGGCGGTGGTAGCGTGAACCTCTGA
Source organism: Candidatus Acidiferrum sp. (assembly GCA_036521695.1). GTDB lineage: Bacteria > Acidobacteriota > Terriglobia > Acidiferrales > UBA7541 > Acidiferrum. The sequence continues at coordinate 1,497 of DATDHE010000583.1, forward strand.
AGCCGCAACCAAAATGAAAATGGCGAACGAAACGAAGAACGAGAACCACCGCTGCTGCGCAGCGCCGGACGCATCAAGGAACGACAGCTATGCTGTCTGGCAAGAGCTAATGGTGCCCGAAGGCGACGCGCTGGCGTCGCTTGCTTGTGGGAAGCCGGCGAGCTTTCCCATCATCGACGCCCCGACACACCGAACGCTCTTTTGGCTCTGCCCGGAGCACAAGGAAGAGTTCCGTTACGCCATTGATCCCGTGGTCGGCGAGGAACTCGAACCCTGATTCGGTGGGGCACTCGGTGGGGCACCGTTGGGAACGCTAGTGCCTCGGTATCATTGAAATTTCCTCAGGAGACTCTGCGGCACTAACGAAGCGCAATTCAGCGACATCCAGAACCATTTCAGGGAGGTGCAATTTCGCTCCCCGGCAGGGTGCCAAATTTGCGAGGTACGCAGATTTGCCATTACTACTGTAAAAAGAAGCCACCAGTTCTTCGGAGGAAAATCGAAAAATGCGTGCAAGACCTGAAGTACGACGAATACTCATCTGCCACAAGCTTCGGAAGTGGTCGCTCATCGCCCAATTTCCGCAAATGTACCCGCATCAATCCGCTTCGCGGGCGAGGCGGAATCTGTTCAAGCTCATGGCTCGCTATCCCGACGAAAGTCGGTCGATGAATCTCTCAGTCGCGTCGGCGTATCCTCGCCTTTAACAGAGAGGAGTCGACACGATGGCATACCCACACGTGGACGAAATGCTCTGGTTTGGCGGGCACTGGTGGTGGTTCCCCGGCGCACAGATCGGCGGGGAATCGGAATTCGAGTGGAGGGACAGCAGAGTTTACCTGCTGGAAGCCGATGGCAGCACCAAAGAGGGCATCATGTTCGTGGGCGAGATCGCGCTCGATTGACGTGCTCGCGCAGGCAGAAAGAGGAAACCAAACATGCACCGCACCAAACTACTCGACCGCAGATCGACCCCGCTCACGGCGGGCGACGTCCCCGTGCGCACGGACATCTACGTTCACAACTTGAACCCTTTCACAATGGAATCGCTACGTCTGGCCGTGGAGCAAGGCTTGACGCTCTCCGGCTTAGATTTTGCTGGGGACGATAACTCTATCGTGATTCTCCGGTTCGCCCAGCCCCTCGTCGGGTAGACTGCGCTCCGGGCAGGGCTGGGACGAAGGAACGATGGGCGGACGTGAAGAAAGTGCTCGCGCTGGCGTTACTACCAAATCTTTAAGCCGCGAATGACAAATTCTGTCACTCCCATCTAACTTGACGGCGCGCTGCTAGCCCGTTTTGAGCTAATCCGATAAGAGAAAGCCCTCGATTAGATTCGAATCCTTTTGTCGCTCGAAATAAAGAGTCACGTGCCTCGCGGCTGGCATCACAGAGAGTATGAGGAAAGAAATGATGCGACAGATGGTTCTTCGACAAGATAGCCAAACCGCGAAGCTCTGGAAGCAGATCAACAAAATTACTGCATTGCTTCGCAAGCACGACAAACGCACGGAAAAGAAGAACGGCACATTCGGCGCGGTCGTCCTTGCTAAAGGCAAGCGCGTTCAAATCCTCTGTGACCGCGACTATCAATCGAGCTACGATCAGGATGACAGCATTGGCATGCGCATGTTCGCCGATATGCGCACCGACCGCTACATGACCGGAAGCAGCACCTACATGGGCAAGCGCACAGAATTCTGGCACCAAGGTACGGGTTGGAGGTTCGCTGGCATCGTGACTTGCGAAAAGTGGGGTAAGATCAACAGCTATAAAGTTCACGGAGCCGAAGGGGATAAGAAGAAGGCCATCGCCCTCGCAGCCATAAAAAAGCTGCACACCCGCCTAACTGGTCAAAATCGCGTTCGCATCGCTGAGAAAATCTCGGAGGTGCGCTGATGGCAAGCACCTACGGTAGCAACAAACAGCGGATAGCTGAGCACGGCGGACGCCCCACAGAGTTCAGCGGGCTGCCGTTACCACGCAAAGGCTCGCACTTCAAGTTTTGCCCTTGAGTAACAGGATTCTCAACTGACTAGGGTTCGTAACTCCTTGGCGAACGGCTCCGAGGCTCACATCGGCGACTACAGTGTCGCCAGCTTTGAGCGGGAAGAGCTTCGCGCCCTTCTTTCCGAAGTAGTAGGCGATTGCTGCGCGAGCACCTTTGGCTTTGCGGGCATGTTCTCGGAGTGCGTCCCACAACTCTTTGTTCGCGACAAATCGACTTGAGTGATTCCTCATGGTTGGCCCGCAGCCGCTACAGCAGCGACCGGGGGAGTTGCGCCCTCGACCACGATTGCATACGTCGCCGCATCCGCCAACTTTTCTATCAGAAACTCAACCCAAGCGGGTGTGTAGATGTAGTCCTTGTGAAGAACATCGTAGTAGCAATAGCGATTGTCACATGCCTCGGGAGTCGGGCTGCCTCCTGCTGGTCGAGTGTTAAAGTGCATCCAACATTTCCGGTGTGAGTTCATGTTGAATTTGCGACCTAGTTGGGTCGCCACCTGTTTGACTACCTGACTAGCTTTGAGCGCACCAAAATTCGAGACAGATACCTGTTTGGGTTTAATCAGCGCGATCACTTTGTCGTACTGCTTCATCTCTTCAGGCTTACTTGGGTCATATTTCACAAACTCAATCGCCAGATCGGAAGACTTTGCGTGAACGCCGACTTTCGGAACAAGGAAGACTTTGAAACTATATGAAGCGTCAGATTGGATGTCCTCTGATAACGAAGACTTGAAACTCGTGACAAATTTGCGCACGGATTGGAGGTGTTGCTTCGCCGCTCCTCTCATTGCCACCAACTGCGCAGGCGCGAGAGTCTTCGAGAATTGGAGCGCATAAGGAAGCCCTCCGACCAACGCCTGATTGGTACCGAACTCGGCGGCGAGGAGTGTCTCAAAGTTCATCAGCATTGCCTGACACTCGCCAAAAATCTCGATGTCGAGTTCCGGTAAAAACCGATGTTCGATTTTGTTCCGAAGACCGATGAAAAATTCGAGGTTCTTTCGTAGCGCGGGGTTTTGATCTTTGTAAAACTGCTGAATGCACTCACCAAGTTCCCACGTTTTGTATTCACCATCTACCCGCTCGTAACGTCGTGTTGAACCTTTTTTCCGGTAATAGGGCTTCATCCGCTTTCTCAGGAAGATGGCATGAAAAAGTGCCGTCCATGCAACGACCATCAAAACGATATAGGCTGCCGAACGGAAGGCTGTCGCAGGACGGTTGTATATTTCGACGGCGAGGACGGCAGCCTCTCGTGCCTTTTTCACATTCGCGACAACCTCAACAGGTAGGCGTGGCATGGGAAGGTCTTCCCTTAGGGAATTATTATCTCATTTATAGTTAACCGGCTGACCTCCTGCAATAGGCAGAGCCACGGGAGAATCAGTTGGCTGTCGGGGATCGCCAGCCACTTCGAGAAGAGTCTCCGCACTGCTGCGAAACAAGAGATCGTAGAGAACCTTCTTGTTGTACAGCACCAGTGGAGCCAAGCGACGGGGGAGGGTGAAGACCACGTGTAGGTAGCGCGTAGGGAGCAGTTCCTTTTGACGCGCCGCGATCCATTTTTCGCGAGCCGCGGTCTGGCACTTCGGGCAGTGGCGGTTACGGCAGCTGTTGTACGAAATGGGGGCACGATGCCTGCAGCGGGTGCACTCATCGAGATGACCGCCAAGTGCGGCGGTGCGACACCGCGCAATGGCCAGTAGTACTTTGACGTGCTTCCAACCGATCCACTGACGGTTTCGCTCGACGAAGGCAGCTCCCGCGCTGCGGATAAGATCGGCAATCTCGAGCGGCGGTGGGGTCACTAGAGCATCTCCTCCCATCGTGCCCCACACTTATATCAAATCCGCTTGGCAATCACTGCTCCGCTCCTCAAACGAAGCGTCCGCCGCCGGGCGGGTACGTCCTAACGGGCAACTCTTCCGTAATCGGGAAGCCGTGAAAGAATCAAACAGTACATTGAGTTCTGTGATGGTTCAGGCACACTGATCGCATGCATGAAACTTGTACTAGCAAGTTGCCACGCTTCCAACCTATCGATCGGACTCAGATATTCCTAA
>DATDHE010000584.1:0-16983 GCA_036521695.1 Candidatus Acidiferrum sp.
GCCGCGTCATTGATTCCGTCCTCCCGTCGCTTAGCATCCAGGAACACGAATCGCTCCAACTTGACGGTCCAGCGAGTTCGACCGTTTATCAGCTCTACCTGCAAGCCAACGAGTTCGGCCGCCAGTGGAATCATCTTCCAACTGCCATTCAGTTGTATGCACGGTGCGTAGGTCTGGACGCGTCGTACGCACCGGCATGGGTCAGGCTCGGCCGAGCGCGGTGGCTTCTGGACAAGTACAGCCTGGGCTCGCTTGAGGGGTTGCGCGCCGCCGATGAAGCGTTTCAAACTGCTCTGCGGCTGAATCCCAACCTCACGCTTGCTCACAATCTATACACGCATCTTCAAGTCGATCAGGGCCGGGCGCTGGCAGCCATGAAGCGCCTGCTCGAACGCGCCAAGCATCGCAGAAGTGATGCCGAGCTCTTTGCCGGACTTGGACACGTGTTTCGGTACTGCGGACTATTGCAGACTGCGCTCGTTGCGCATCAGGAAGCACAACGTCTGGACCCCCTGATTTCCACAAGCATAATGAACACGCACATCATGATGGGCGACTATCAGCGGGCGCTGGAGATTTCCAGCAGCGACTACGGCTACGGGAGAGCATTGGCACTTACAGGACTTGGCCGCATCGAGGAGGCCGTCGCGCTCCTCAAGGAGCGCGAAGCAGACAAGCCTTGGCGGCTGGGATGGCTGTACCTAATCTCTCTGCGAGCGCTACTCGAAGGGAAGCGCGAAGAGAGCCTCGAGGCCAGTGCGGAGTTCCGAAAATCGACTTTCCGTGATCCCGAGGGAATTTTCTATTTTGCGCGCCATCTTAGCTATCTACGTCTGGAAGACGACGCCTTGGAGACGCTCTCGCGCTCCATTGATAACGGCTTTTTCTGCTATCCAGCGATGGTGCGTGACCCCTGGCTCGATCCTCTGCGATCGCGCCCTGAATTTACAGCGATCATGGGGAAGTGCCAGCATTTACACCGTGAAGCCGCAGCGGCTTTTCTCTCCTTCGGGGGTGATACGCTCCTCGGTCTCCCTGCCGAGAACTATTGAGGCTGGGGGCCGCATCGCCACATGCGGGTGTCCCAATGCGAGGTGAATCCGATGATTGCTCGTATCGATCACGTGCAATTGGCTGCTCCAATGGGCTGTGAGGTCGCCGCTCGAGAATTCTACGGATCGATTCTCGGCCTGACTGAAATCGATAAGCCTCCTTCCCTTCGTGCGCGTGGCGGCTGCTGGTTCCAATGTGGCGCTCAACAGATTCACATCGGCGTCGAACCCGATTTTCGCCCGGCCAAGAAGGCTCACCCCGCCTTTGCGCTTTCTGATCTCGGCAAGCTCCGGGAAACACTCCTCGCGCTTGCAGTAAAAATCACCGATGACGACTCCATACCTGGTACGCGCCGCTTTTTTGCCGAAGATCCCTGGGGAAACCGCCTCGAATTCCTGGAGACGAACTCCTGACCTGCTGGACGCACGGCGCGACCGCAGTTACACTGCTTGTTTTCACAGGGACAAGTTTCGAGTAAGTGAGGACGTCTGCGCTGATGCTGAAGTTCTACACCGCCGGTGAATCGCATGGACAGGCGCTACTTGCGTTTGTTTCCGGGCTGCCTGCGTCTCTGCGTGTCGATCTGAACTTCATCAATCATGAGCTGCACCGGCGACAGCTCGGGTATGGCCGCGGCGGGCGGCAAAAAATCGAGAAGGATCGAGCGGATATTTTTGCTGGAGTGCGGCACGGGCAGACGATTGGCGCGCCTATCGCGCTGCGGATTGAGAATCGCGATTGGGCCAACTGGGAGAACATTCTGCCTGTCGAGGCAACGCCCGAATCCGCGGGTAAGGAGAGAAAACTCCTTGCGCCTCGGCCGGGCCACGCGGATCTTGCTGGCTCCCAGAAGTTTAATTTTCACGATGCCCGCTATGTGCTGGAGCGGGCTTCCGCGCGCGAAACCGCGGCGCGGGTCGCTGCTGGGGCGTTCGCGAAGCTGCTGCTGCGCCAATTTGGGACGGAGATTGCCAGCCACACCGTTCAAGTCGGGCATGTCCCACTCGAACGCGCTGCGACATGGAAAGACATTCAAGCTGTTAGCGCCGATCTGGATTCGCCATTGCGGTGCATCGACAACGCCACGCAGGAAAAAATGAAAGCCGAGGTGGACGCGGCCCTAAAAGCGGGGAACACCGTCGGCGGGGTTTTTGAAATTGTCGCTCGCAATGTTCCTGTTGGGCTCGGCAGCCACGCCCAATGGGACGAAAAACTGGACGGGCGGCTGGCGCAAGCACTCATGAGCGTTCAGGCCGTCAAAGCGGTCGAAATCGGCGCCGGTGTTGCTGCCGCAGGCTCTTACGGGAGCGAAGTCCAAGACGAAATTTCCTACGATAAGAACGCACGGCGCTTTCGCCGCTCCACGAATCGGGCCGGCGGCCTCGAAGGCGGCATTACCAATGGAGAAGATGTCGTCATCCGCGGCTACTTGAAACCTATCTCCACGCTGCGCCAGGCGCTGCACACCGCGGACATGGTTACGAAGGAACCAGTTTCGGCCGCTTACGAGCGCTCCGACTGGTGCGTCGTCCCCGCAGGCGCGGTGGCCGGCGAAGCCATGATCGCACTTGTGCTGGCGGACGCTTTTCTGCAAAAATTTGGAGGAGACTCCCTTTCCGAGATGCGGCGGAATTTCGACAACTATGCCAGACAAATCAAAGACTTCTGAAGCGGCCCCAAACCCGGCCCCGGCGTCCGTCGAAATCGCAGCGCCTGTGCGCAAAATCTACCCAATCGTCAAGTACGGCGATCCCATTCTCGAAAAGCCGACCGCGCCAGTGAAAAAGTTTGACGCGGAACTTGAAGCGCTCACGGAGGACATGTTTGCGTCCATGTACGCCGCGCAGGGCGTGGGCTTGGCAGCGCCGCAGATCGGGAAGAGCATGCGACTCACGGTCGTGGACGTGACGGGTGGGAAAAACCCCGAAGCCAAGATTGTGCTCGCGAATCCGGAAATCATTCATGCCGAAGGCGAAGTTCGCGAAGAAGAAGGCTGCCTATCCATTCCTGGATTTCGCGGGTACGTGATGCGGCCTCAATTCGTCACCATCCGCGCGCAGAATGCGAAGGGCGAATCCTTTGAGATTCGCGGTGAAAATCTTCTGGCCCGGGCCTTCTGTCACGAGATCGATCATTTGAACGGCATTTTGTTCCTGCAGCACCTCAGCATGCTCAAGCGCGATCTTATCCGGCGCAAAATCAAGAAACTCAGGAAACAGGGCGAGTGGTAGCTTCCACTCCGAAGTTCACACTGTTACTGTACGCGTTGGCATGAATTCGACGCTCGGGCTTGGGAGCGTCTTGAAGGAACTTGTTGATGCGAATCGTCTTCTGCGGGACTCCCCAATTTGCTGTTCCGTCGCTCAAACACCTCATCGTCCAGCCTGATTTTCAGATCGTCGCTGCCATTACGCAGCCGGACAGACCACGGGAGCGCGGGCACAAGGTATCCTTTTCTCCGGTGAAGGAAACGGCGGTTGCTGCGGGAATTGCGGTGCATCAGCCGGAAAAAATTCGCGGGCCCGAAGTTCAAGAGCTGCTGCAAAAGTTCGCGGCCGACGTGATCGTCATCATCGCTTATGGACAAATCATACCGGCGCGGCTTCTCCCCATACCCAAGCTCGGCTGGATCAATCTGCACGCTTCCCTGCTGCCAAAATATCGCGGCGCGGCGCCCATTAACTGGGCCATCGCGAATGGCGAAGCAAAAACCGGCGCAACGTCGATGCGGATCGACGCGGGCATGGATACCGGCGAAATCTTGCTACAAAAGGAAATGGACATTGGCGCTGCGGAAACCGCTCCGGAGCTAACAGCGCGCTTGGCCGAGTTAGGCGCGCCACTCATGGCCGAGACTCTTCGCGGGTTGGCTGCGGGCACGATCATTCCGCGCCCCCAAGCTCACGAACATGCATCGGGCGCGCCCATGTTGAAAAAAGAAGACGGGCGCATCGATTGGTCCCGTTCCGCGCTGGAAATCTTCCATCGCATCCGCGGATTTGCGCCCTGGCCAGGCTCCTACACCTCGTTCCGCGGCCAGACTTGCCACATTTGGGGCGAGCCGACGTCTAACGATTTGGGCGAACAGCGTGCGCCCGCAGGCAAGGACCCCCTTCCAGGCTCATTGGTCGTTCAGCAGAGTGGGCAGAGGAGTGGGCAGCAGAGCGGGCAGAAGAATGAAGTGCTGGTTCATTGCGGCGGCGCAACGTATTTGCGTCTACTTAGCGTCAAACTGGAAGGGCGCAAGCATGTCTCAGCGGCTGAGTTTGTCAATGGCGCCCATTTGCTTACCAGCGAACACTTCGGTGAAAGCTAGTTTGCGCGGCGCCTAACGCTCAGGCATACTCAAAAATTGACCTGCTCGTGCAATACCTATCTGCCTGGGTCTTCGGCAGAATCGGCGTTGGAAACACCGGCATCAGGAGCCCACATTCCATGAACAGTTTCAAATCATTTCTAACGCGCGAGAGTTTCAAAATCCGCGCGAAACAATTCTTGCGTTTTGCCGCTTGCTGGGCGCTCGCCGGGCAACTCGCCACGCTACCCCTAGTCTCCGCGGCCAACGAAGCTGCTTCGTCTGCGGCCGTCGATAAACCTGGCGCGAAAACCGTAAGCGACCCGGTTATGAAAGTGATGCAGACGGAACTTGCGCGCGCGTCGACGGAACTCGGGAAAACAGACTCCGCGCCCTACTACATGAGCTACACCGTCTATGATCAGAATCTCGTCGTTCTAGTCGGCGCTTATGGCAGCTTGCTCACTAACGCGTCTTTGCAACGCCGCCAGGCGGACGTGGTCATGCGCGTGGGCGCACCTGCTCTCGACAACACGCATGGCCAGAGCCGCTCCACGGGAATGACGTCGGGCACACTGCCTATCGGCGACGACCAGGACGCCATCGCCCGCGTGCTGTGGGAATTGACCGACCGCGAGTATAAGCGGGCCGCCCCCGCGTTTCTAAACGTGCGAACCAACACCGCCGTGCGCGCGGAAGAAGAAGACAAGTCGCCAGATTTCTCGAAAGAGACACCCGAAACGCACTTGGGCAACGTCATGCCCCCGCCCGCCTTCGATCGCTCCGCATGGGGAAGCGAAGTCGGCCGCTTGTCGGGAGCTTTCCGCAAGTATCCCGATGTTTATTTTGCGACGGTCGTATTGCAAGTGACGGATTCCAACTCCCGCATGGTATCGAGCGAAGGGAGCGCCATCGAATCTCCGAGCAACAGCACGCGCCTCATCATGGAGGCGCAAACCCGCGCTGAGGACGGCATGGAGTTGCTCCGCGTCGAGACTTTCCAGGCTCCTTCGGCCAGCGGCCTTCCGAGCGAGGCGGATCTCACCGCCAAGATCGGCAAGATGGCCGACGACTTGAAGGCTCTCAAGAATGCTCCGGTCGCCGAGCCGTACGACGGTCCGGCTCTGCTGAGCGGACGCGCCGCAGCGGTGTTTTTCCATGAAGTGCTCGGCCACCGCCTTGAAGGCCACCGCCAGCGCGATGAGGAAGAAGGCCAGACCTTCACAAAGAAGGTGGGCCAGGAAGTTCTGCCGAAATTTTTGAGCGTCACCGACGATCCCACAGTGCACGAGCTTGCGGGCATGAAGCTGGCAGGCTCGTATTCTTTCGATGACGAAGGCGTTCCCGCGCGGCGCGTCGAAGTGATTCAAAACGGCGTGTTGAAGAATTTTCTGATGTCGCGCATGCCGATCAAGGACTTTGCCGAGTCCAACGGCCACGGCCGCAACCAACCGGGTCTGATGCCCACTGGACGCCAGGGAAATTTGATCGTTACTTCCACGCAAAGCGTGCCCGAAGCTGAGATGCGGCAAAAGCTGATCGATGAAGTGAAAAAGCAGAACAAGCCCTACGGCTTGTATTTCGACGACATTCAGGGAGGCTTCACGCTCACCACACGCTCGCTTCCGCAAGCGTTTCAGGTTCTTCCGGTGATCGTGTACAAAGTCTACGCAGACGGCCGGCCCGATGAACTGGTGCGCGGCGTGGACATTGTGGGCACGCCGCTCGCGGCTCTCACGCGGATCCTGTTGACCGGCGACCAGCAGCACGTGTTCAACGGCGTTTGCGGCGCGGAAAGTGGGCAAGTGCCCGTATCCGCCGTTGCGCCCGCTATGCTCTTTTCGGAAATGGAAGTCCAAAAGCGTCAGCATTCTCACGATCGGCCGCCGATCTTGCCCGCGCCCGGTTTTGAAAACAGTCCCGGCACAAAAACCGCTGCAAATGATGACCAAGCCAAGCCGGCGGTGAAGCCATGAAAATACTTCGCCTGCTGACGCAAACTCTTCTAACTGCTTCGTTGCTCTTTGGCGTTGCGCAACTCCGCGCTTCCACGCACAACTCGGCTTCGAAGAACGCACTGGGAAAACCCAGACTGTCGGACCCCCTTTCGCCGGAAGCGGCCGCGTCGGACAGTCCGGCGCCGCACTCTGCCGCCGGGGGCGACGCCCTGCTCGAAGCTCTTCTTACCGAACTGGACCGCTCCAAAGCGCAACTGAAGATCGAACAAGTCCAGGCACCTTATTACATTGAATACCGCGTGAACGACGTCGACGACTATGACGCTGAAGCGGCCTTCGGAGCGATCCGCGAAAGCCAGCGCGTTCGCCTGCGGATTCTGCGCGTGGTCGTGCGTGTCGGCGATTACAAGCAGGACAGCTATTTTGGCCAGGGCATGGGTGAAACCAATATTTTACCGCTCGACAACGATCCTATCGCTCTTCGCCACCAAATCTGGCTGACCACGGACGAAGCCTACAAGGCCGCTGGCCAAGCGCTCGCCGACAAGCAAGCGGAGATGAAGCGCTTTAGCGCGGACCCCAACCCGGTCGACGACTTTTCCAAGGAGCCCGTCGTTAACGTCCTTGAACCCATCGTTTCTCTCAAGGTCGATGAAGCCGCTTGGGGCAAGACTCTCGAGGAGATCACCAATCTTTATCGCCAGTATCCCGAGATTCAATCGGTCAGCGCCTCAGCGCGCTTTTCGGCGATCAACGAATACTTTGTGGATTCCGAAGGCACCGTTACGCGAAATGGCAAGACCACTTACAACCTTCAATTGAATAGCTCTGCTCAGGCCGAGGACGGCATGCGCGTGAGCCGAAATCCCTACTGGATGGTTGGCCGCGCTGAAGAGCTTCCAGCGCGCGAGAAATTGCTGAGCGACGTGAAACAGGCGCTGGAAACCGTGATTGCGCTTCGCAAGGCGCCAATTGTCGAGGAAGAATATCGTGGCCCAGTTCTATTCGCGCCGGATGCAGCGAATGACGTAATCGCCTCTCTGGTGGGTTCAAACGTCGTCGGGCGCAAGCCCCAGCCCGGCAAACCTAACCGTACTGTCGGCGCGTTCGCCACCAGCTATAAAACCCGCGTGCTCCCGAGCTTTCTCACGCTGATCGACGACCCGACGTTGAAGGATTTTCAGGGTCACAGCTTGGTCGGCAGCTATGAAATTGACAACGAAGGCGTGAAGGCAAAAACTGTCAACGTCATCGAAAACGGAATGCTCAACAATTATTTGCTGGGCCGCCAACCAGTGCGCGACTTCCCTGCTTCGAATGGCCACGGGCGCGCGGCTCCGGGTTCCTTCCCTTCCGCGAGTCTCGGCGTACTGCTGTTAAGGAGCGCCGAAGCGCAGTCCCCGGACGAGCTCAAGAAAAAAATACTTCAGATGGTCATCGAGCAGGGCAAGCCCTACGCGTATCGCGTGGACACGCTCGGCCCAGGCAATTCTCCGCGACTTTTGTATCGCGTCTATGCGGATGGTCATGAGGAATTGGTCCGCGGCGCTGTCTTTAGCGAGCTCGATGTCCGGGCACTGAGGAGCAATCTAATCGCTGTTGGCAACGACCCGCTCGTGAGCAATCGCAGCGGCGGCGTGCCCACAACTATCATTTGTCCCTCGCTGCTCTTTGACGAACTCCAAGTGAAGCGCGCCGACACCAGCAAAGACAAGTTGCCGGAGTATCCGGCGCCGCCACTCAAGAAGTGAAGCTAGAAAGTAAAAAAGATTTCCGTCACTACGCTTGCGGTCTTACACTTACATCAGCTATTTAAAACCTGAGATCGGCCAACTTTTATGACTCTCAGAGAACGACTGGAATGGGTAAGCCGCATGGCGCTGCTGGTGTTCATCCTGGCGGCGGCCGCTTTTCTCAGCGCTATTACCGCGATGCGCATAGCCATTCACGGCCGCGAGGTGAACATGCCCAATCTCGTCGGCAAAAACGTTTCGGAAGCCAACGGACTACTGCACTCTCGCGGTCTTGTCCTTCGCGTCGCGGACCGCATCTACAGCGAGCTTCCTATCAATGTCGTGGTCCGGCAAAGCCCGCCGCCCGGCATGCTTATGAAGGTTTCGCAGCAAGCGCACGTGGTTCTCAGCCTCGGCCAGCGGCAATTGCAAATTCCCCTGCTCGAAGGGAACTCCCTTCGTGCCTCGCGTATTGAGTTGCTCCGCGCCGGGTTGCAAGTCGGCGAGGTTTCCGGCATCACCACTCCAGACGAGCCCGCGGACACCGTTATGATTCAGACGCCGCGCCCTGGTGCCGGGGCTGCCACTCCACGTGTCGATGTGCTAGTTTCCGCTGGCCCTCGTGATACCGCTTACGTCATGCCGCATCTCGTCGGCCTGAACGAAGTCGACGCGCAGCACCGCTTGGATGTTGCGGGCCTCCGGCGCAAAGTCAATTATGTATCGGCCCCACAGTGGCCCCACGGCGCGGTCATCGATCAAACTCCGCTGTCTGGGCAGCGTATTCCCGGCTCCATCACTATTGAACTCACCGTCGCCAACTAAGCCGACTAGCTTTTCGCCCGGCGCAATTCTCGGAGCTGGCACTAAGGTCACTTATTATTGCGCCAGGCCCTCAAACGTAACGCGCAACGCGCAGGCGTACTTGCCTGGAGCTTGCGCTGGAAGCTGAATGTGCAACCCGTCCGATTGTTGCTGGAATGTAAGCTTTGTGTTGGCACCTAGCAACGCAACCGAGGCAATTTTCTGCCCGTTCAGTGCGCTGCTTCCAAGGGAGTGGATCACTGTTTCGCTGCCGGAAGGCCAACCCAATTCGATCGCGTAAAGTGTGTTCCCTTTGGTCGTGAAGCGAAAATCTTCCGCCGTGTAGCCCGCGGTGTCCGTATCGTGGAACGAACCCGCTGCCACCTTTGTTGGTCCTTCGCCGTAAATCTTCCACGGACGCGTGCCGTAAATTGCTTCTCCATTTACCTTCAGCCATGAGCCCACATCGCGCAACACTGCCTGCACTTCCTCCGGGATGGTGCCGTCAGACCGCGGTCCAATGTTCAAAAGCAAATTCCCATTTTTGCTGACGATATCGATCAGTTGCTGGACGACGAACTGAGGCGTCTTGAAGGTGTCGTCTTTTATGTAGCCCCATGACTTGTTGCTTACAGAAGTGTCGGTCTGCCAGTGCAGCGGGCGGATGTCGCCCAACTGGCCGCGCTCCAAATCCAGGACGGCGCTGTGTTCCTGAATCGCGTAGTCCTTGTAGTTGATCACTCCAACGTGGTCGCCATACTTCAACGAAGTGTTGTAGTAAAACGCCGCGAAGCGCGTCAGATCCGCCCGCACCGAAGCCTGCCCAATCCACCAATCGAAATACATAATGTCCGGGTGGTATTTCTCTACGATCTCCGAGGAGCGGGCCAGCCAATCCGCCGTCCACGCCGGTGAGACGAACGTAAAATCATTCGCCAGAGGTGTGCCCTGCTTGGCTTCCAACCAGTTATGCGCGGGCCCGTAAAACGCCGCGTACTTCGCATCATTGATATCGGACGCAATGCTTCGTCCGACGCCAAGAAAGAAATTATGTTCCACGCGGTGTGACGACGCGCCGAAGTGCAGCCCCTCGGCCCTGACGGCCTTTGCCAATTCCCCAATCACATCGCGGCGCGGCCCCATTTTCGCGGCGGTCCAATCGTTCAAACCGCTGTCGTACATCGCGAAGCCATCATGATGCTCGGCCACCGGCACCACGTATTTCGCGCCAGCTTCTTTGAAGAGCTGTGCCCATGCCGCTGGATCGAAGTGCTCCGCCTTAAACATCGGCACAAAATCCTTATAACCAAACTTCTCCACGGAACCATACGTAGCGATGTGATGTTTGTATTCCTCCGAACCCGGCCGGTACATATTTCGCGGGTACCATTCGTTGCCAAACGCAGGGACCGAATACACTCCCCAATGTATGAAGATTCCGAACTTCGCGTCCTTGTACCACTCGGGGACCTCGTATTTCTGCAGCGATTCCCAATCCGGACGGAACGGGCCTTCGTGACCCCTGCGATCCACTTCTTTCAAGAGGGCCGCGCGTGGCTCATCGTATTTTGCGCTGCCGCGCTGCCAAGCCTGATCGATCTCTCTTGGATTTTGAGCCGCCGTCGGGGCGTTCGAAGAAACCACCGCCTGGGCGTTCACCGGCGAGGGGGCAGCAGCGAAAACTGCGCACGAACACAGCACAGCAATGCCCGAACGCAATCCGTATGCTGCCTTTAGCGAGACCATATACCTCGGTCCTTTCACGAACAGGTCGATCCGATTTTCGAGCTCTCAAGAACTTCCCGGACGCAGTCGAACTACTTACTGAGAATTTCCCCCGCCGTCAATGCATAAATCTGTGCACGAAACGGTGTTGCCGTGATTCAATCCCTGTGGCCGGAGCACTTGGCCGCTATTATGGAGGACAAAAATGGAAAACGTGATTGCCAAACTGCTGGACGACTTTGAGCACGGCCGTATGACGCGTCGCCAACTCATCAAGAGCCTTGCTGTCGTCGCAGCCATGGCTGCAGAGGCCACACGCGCTTCGGCAGAAAACTCGAAAGGATTCAAGACGGTTGCCGTCAACCACATCTCCTACCAGGTGAACGACTACGCGAGGACGCGCGACTTCTACGCGGATTTGCTGGGAATGAAAGTCGGCGGAGATACCGGGACCCAGTGCAACCTGATCCTCGGCGATACAAATACGTTTGTGATCCCCCGGAATGCCCCTCAAGGGAGCACGCCGCCGCGCATCGACCACATTGCCTATACCATCGAGCACTGGGACAAAGATGCCGTGAAGGCCGAATTGGAGCGTCGCGGCCTCGACCCGCGGCCGGATACCGACAACAGTTTCCACATCAAGGACCCAAACGGCTTCGATCTGCAAATCAGCGGAAAAGACATGAAGCCTGCATAAGCAAAAATGTTTTCGGCTCTTATCGCGTGCCGAGAGCTTTGCGCAACGACAGGTGAACCTCTAGTCCCTGGGCGTAGCTGATAAATCCCTGCTTCCGGAACCGATTCATGAACTCATTGATTCTCGATCGTGTGGTCCCCACCATTTCCGCCAGAACTGTGTCAGTTACGTGGGGAATCTCAACGCCCGTCCGGCCGTTCTTACCCAAGTGGGCAAGCCGCAAAAGCACGTGCGCCAGCCGCTGTTCCGCAGAGGAGGTGAGCAGATCTGCCTCATGATCCCGATAGTTCTTGATGTTGGAAAGTAGATGGGCCAGCAGAGAACGAGAGGTCTTATTCCCTCCGCGGATCATTTGGAGCATGTCCTCTTTCTTGATGATGCGTATGGAACTAGCCGTCAGCGCGACAGCCGTGCACATACGCAGGGGGTAGCCTGCGAGGCAAAGTTCGCCAAAGAAATCACCGACTCCCAAGATTGCAGTAACAGCCGATGGCCGCTTGTTCCTTCGAGTCGAGAGGCGCACTCCTCCTTTTTGAATATAGAAAAGCGTTTCGGCGGGTTCACCCTGCGCATAGATGTTTTGTTTCTGCCGATAGCGCGAAACCTCGCCACCCAGAGCGGCTCCGGAAGAGAACTCTCGAAGGGAAGGAAGCCTCCTTGTGTGCGCGTTTCAAAAGCTCCTCCATTCCTGGGCTAGGCAATTTTGATTGAGCGGCCAAACCCTGTTGGGACTGTAGTGTATGCAACAAAAAAACAGCTGTCTGTTCAAAAGGGCATAAGTGAAAGCACAGAAACGCCCTCATTTGAGCGGATGGCGTGAATTGAGTGCGAAACGCACCAATGAACATAATGTTTCTAGGCTCCAATCTCAGTCCGGTTGGTCTGCTCGGTGAACGAGACTAACTAAACCGTCCGAGCTTCGACTGCTGCTGTTGACTTTGCCCGCCCATGCGTCAAAATAAACGGCCCTTCGGAAGGTTCCGCTAGAAGCCGGCTGCCCTCTTAAATCAACAGCCAAGCGCAAAAGTTGTGCAGTGCACTGTTGAGGTGCGTTTCGCTTTGCCTTGGCAGCATTGGAGAGGAAACCATGAAAACCAACAGAGGAGCAGGCAGGGCTAGAGAAGTTCTCCTGATCGAAGACAGCCCCGTCAAGAGCGTGATCGATTTCTGGCTGACCAAGGTTAAGCTGCCGCAGCAGCGGACCACCGAGGATCAGCCCAGCGTCTGATGAACACTTTTACTGGAAGAGTGGAATCACTCTCAAGATTGATTCAGCTCTCACAAACTCAGGGGCGCAGATAGGCCAGATTGTCGAATCGCAGCGCTTGCCCGCTGGTGATGTCGAAGGACACACGCGAGCATACGTCTCGCCAACCGGTCCTCAAACGGCGAAGCTCTTTGGGTTTGATGGTAAAAGACATTTCACGATTTTCCGGCGAACGAACGGTGACCGTGGCATCGCTGTCCCCATCATTGTAAATATCCACGCCGAAAAAGATCTGGGACGTATAGAAATGAAACTCTGCGTGCGCCGCTTTTGGATCGGTTAGTGCAAGCGTGAACGTTCCGAACTTTCCGTAGGGCGTGCCAATCTGCCATTCACCCGTACCCCAATCAATGAGGCCGGAAGGATACTGGCCCAGCAAAGGCGTTCCCGCAGGAAGGTGAGGATCGTCGAAAGTGATGTAGGACGGCGGGACGCGATCGCTCTTCCCATGAATGTCCACATCTCTGGAACTTATGTGGCGGATGAAAAGCGCGTGGGTAGCGTCGTCGAAGGTGTATCCCTCTTGATCGAGGTCCTTGCGCCGGCTGATGTTTTTCCCGCCAACTGTTACGAAGTCTGGAACAAAATCGACGCGCAATGTATCGGTGGAATCAGCATCGAAAGTTGAATAAGTGACTGAGCCGGCGCCATAGGCGATTTTTGTAACCGCGGAGAGCGAGCCCAACAAGTGCGATTCATCCGCAGGAGCCCACTCGGGTACTGCCCAAAATGCATCCATCATCCTGCGCGGCCCATCGGCAAATTGATCAGTGAACCACCATTGATTGCTGAAGGGGGCGTGGGCGGCTCCGGGAAGACCTTGAAAATAAGTGACCCAATTGTAGGTGCGGTAGGCGGCTTCCTTGTACGCAGCATCTCCCGTTTTTGCGTAGTAGAACGCCTCAACCGCGGCTAGCCTAGCACTATGGCTATCGCAGCACTGATTCGGAAGGTTGCAACAGAATTCCTTGCCGTTTCCCTGTTCCGTTGTGACTAATGCGCCGTGAACGATGTATTTCGGCCACTTTGGTGTGGTCTTCACCCACTCGATTAGCTTTCGCGAGTGCTCGCGCCACTGGGGATCCTTCTCCGGATGCAGTAGCACGTAACGTGCAAATTCCAACGGAATCACCTGGTTCATGTTTCCCATACTGGCCTGCACGTCCTCGAAATATCCGACCCAGACGTTATTCTGCATCGGATATTTCATCAGCCAGGTCCAAGCGCCTTCGCGAATCTTTTTGTAAGAATCGGTGTCGCCTTGATTGAGCCGGATCAACTCGTCCAGAAGCATGATCGGCTCTATGACATTCGCCGAATAGGGGAACATTCCCTTTCCACCCACGAGGCCACCATCGCGCGCGTAACACCGGTAAGGCCACGGCGAATGGAGTTCGTCGCCGGGTTCGAAATTCTTTACCAGCGCTTCAGCGCAGCGAATCGCCGCGCGCAAATACTTCGTGTTTCCGGTCATCTCATAGAGCCGGAGATATGCGTAGCCATCTTCTCCGACCACGTGAGGCTCGACGAAGTCTTCTCCGTGCTCGCTCCAGCCGGTGTAGCGCCGGCTTCCGGGATTCGCGGAAGGGTATGGCACCTGCGCCCAGGCGTAGCCTTCCGGCGTTAAACCGTTTTCCAATTCGTAGTCCACAAAATTCTGAAGAAATTCCAGCGTATGCGCATCGCCCGTGTAGGGATAGAGCCGCTCGACAAAGCCTTGCATCATTGCACGCAAATAGCCTGTGGAATTCACCCAATGCCACTCCGGCATCAATTCGAAGGTTGTGCGGTCAAAATCGAAACAGCAGAAAAAATAAGGAAGGCGCTGGCGATTGTACTGGTCCCAGACGATAGTCCATTGCGAAAGGAAATAGGCTGAGTAGGAGTACCCGGTGTTGTTGGGCATCGGCCAGGGCAGGAGCTTGCGCTGGCTGTCCAGTTCGACGGGCCGTCCGGCGATGGAAGATTCCTGCACCATGGAGGTTACTGGGAAAGATTGCTGGCCGACAGCTCCGATAACAATGGTCGCGTTTAAATTGAATGCAAGCAGGATTCTTAGCAATTCAGTAGCTCGCGGCATATCGCTCCAGCAGAATCATAGAAAACAGTACGATGGCAGCACTCTTCAGAGCATGCGGTGCCCATGCGCCCTGGGATGCACCGTCCCAGAATGTAGTCGAAGATTTCAAACTTGGCTACTTTAGCGCCGCCCAGGTCCTGCATTCCGCCACAGTGACCGGCGAGGTTACCGGAGAGCCGGTTTTGTACCGAATGATGCCATCGGAGGTCGAACAGAAGCTCCTTACTCCCGTATTGTCATTGGTGGGCGTAGCAACTGTCACGTATTCGTCGCACTTGTGTAGCTTACAGGTTGCTTTAACGTGGAAATGGTATCCAGACTTGGTACACCACGTGTCGCCCGTACAACTTTCATTGCCCAAAGTCTCGTCAAGGAGACCGGCATGCTGCGGCGATTCGGCCTTTGGGTCACGGCGATCCTCCCCGAGAGCGGCCAGATCGGGCGCGTAGCCTCTCTGGGGATACGCGGCCGCGTAGGTAATTTCGGCGACGTTCACCGTGCGCACGCTGCCCACCGCACTCGCTTCATTGGCGGCCATTCTCGAACGCAGTAGATTGGGGATCGCGATGGCCGCCACGACCATAACGGCACCGAAGTCATAAGCGCCGCGGCCACTCGCCTCGCGAATCGCGCTCTCCTCGCCATAAACGCAGACGGCAGCGGGCGTAATCTCTTTCGAACTCTGTGCCAGCGAATGGACCAACTCTGGGGCAAACCGTTGTAACTGTAGAGATGCCATGGCGGCGGGGTCCTGATACAGCAATGCGGAAGCTTCCAGCGGATGGCCCGGCGGAAGTGCCGCCAGGAAGGTATTGGACTTCGCCAACGACTCGCCCGTCTTATGCACGCGCACGGCCTCGGCAACGGTTTCCCGGCTTGATGCGAGGATCAAATGGCCATCCACAAAAGCGTAGCCGATTTCGAGAGGGGGAGTGGAGGAAGAAATATGGACGGTAGAGTAGGTGATTCCGTCCTCCTCGAACTTCTGCGCTTCAATATGCGTTGCCGTCAGCAATGTCGTCAACGTTTGCTCTAAATGGCTGGCATCTCGAATGCTGAGTATGGCCTTCCAGACGGGCTTTGGCGGACCGACACTGTCCAGCTCCAGTGTGACTTCGCCCCCCAGAGTGTTGAGCAGATCATCCTTCAGACTGAGTTTCAACATCTGTTCAAACGCCGGTAGCGACGCGAACGGACTCGAACTCGAGTTGCTATACATTCCCTTCACGTCTTCAAAAATCTGTATGGGGTTCGCGAGCAGCACGGTGCCCGCTACCATCGCTTTCGGAGAAACAAAGTCCAAACCACTCAACAGCCCAGTCTTCGCCAGCCAGGCTGCTGAGCCGTGGCGTGGCGCGTTGAAGCTTAATTCGGTTTGACTGATTGTCTGTGCGCCCACAGTCTTGTGCTCCCAGATTAAATACTTTACGTCGGCAAATCCGCTTCGCTGGAAACTTGTGTCCTCCCTCACGTCATGCGGAGTTCGCTCCACAATTTTGTGCAGATCAGCGGCGGCCAACAGGGTGATTCCACCTGCATACTCCTTTGCGACCCGCTGGCCAAAGGGAGTGGTGACGAACTCCCGGTTTTGGCTGGCCAGCCGAGAGTTAAACTTGTGCAGCGTGGCAAGATCCGTCGCTGCGATGAGGTAGTCCGGACGGACCAACAGGAGCAGGCTTTTCGCCGAGGCCTCGTCCTTTGCAATGGCTAGATCTTGCTGATCCAGAACGTGTACGCCCTGCTTCGACTCCCCGCCGAGTTGCGTTATCGTTTCCTGAAGAAACCTTTTCAGACCAGGCTTTCGTATCTCCGCAACAACCAGGAGCTTCGGATCTTGACCTTCGAGCGAACCCGAAACGACAGTCTCTTCTCCCAGGAATTGCTGGAATTGAGCGAACTGCTCCATAGAATCTTCGATCTTGGGGCCGGCAGTGGCCATGTCGCCGTGTTGCCACCAATCGCGAAGTACCGCGCTCTCCTGGAGCTCCTGCCGGAAAACCTTGAGCGCCTGCTGCGTGACGTCGCCATAGTTGGCGATCGCGGCATAGGACATTGTGGATGGAGGCAGCAGAGGTAAGAGACGGCTTTCCGTGCGAGGCGCCGGGAACTGGATGTTCTGTTTCAGCTTTTCGAACAGCCGGCCGAATTCAGAGAGTAATTCAGGATGGCTCTTCAGCTCCTGCGCCCAGGGCGTTTCGGGTTGTTTGCTTGCTGGCGCAGACTGAGCACAACAAGGCGAGGCAAACACAAAGATCGCGGCGATCGTGGCCGCATACTTGACGTAGTAACACGCTTTTTGCTGGGGAATTTGCGCGAATCCCATCCGTTTTTTCCTCCGTCAGAGGAGATTTAGAATAGGCTGCCAACC
>DATDHE010000585.1:0-3752 GCA_036521695.1 Candidatus Acidiferrum sp.
GCTCTTTGCGTAGCTCTGAACCAGACAAACACACTGTTCCCCGGTACTCAGCTTCGTATGCATTATTCGGTTGCTACCCCCCGGTCTGAGGCAAAAAGCGGACAGGTCTCCGACTAACCATGTCAGGAGTTCTGAACTTAATGAAAAGGAAAACCTTGTCGCGGCTGGAGCGTTCTGAATTATGTTCGCAAGGGTGACACTCCTCTGCGGAGTGTTCAGTTACGGGACACTAAACGCTGGCTGGAATAAGAAGCGCGCTCACAAATCCATAGATGGGTCCATAAATATAGCGAAACAAGAGAATACCCACGAGGAGGCCCGCCATTGCCCAACTGTTGCCGCGGATCCAGTTTAGGTAGCGCTGCGCGGTCCTTTCGGTCATAAAGAGCAAAATCACGGTGCTGCCATCGAGCGGCGTCACGGGAAGAAGGTTGAACGTGCCCAGCAGCAGATTCAACGAGAAGAAGATGAGCAGAGTGGTGGCCGCGAAATCACGCTGGTCTGTGACGGGGTCAGGATGAAACCACCCCAGAGCGGTTCCTAAATGCAGCCCGGCCACGGCGATTAGCATCAGCGAGAAATTTGCCGTCGGGCCTGCAAGGGCCATCCATCCAGACCTCCGTGGATGCCTCCGTTCCCAAAGCGGGTCGTATGGCGCGCTCGCCCATCCGAACATTGCATGCATGGAAATGTAAGAGAAAATCGGGATCACAATCATGCCCCAGGGTTCGCGCCGCATGTGTGGCACGGGATTCAGCGAAACCTGGCCTCCGAGAGCCGCCGTTTCATCGCCTCCCATCTTGGCGACGAGCGCGTGCGCCGCTTCGTGACACGTGGTCGAAAACAAAAACGCGATATACCAGATAAATCCGAAAACGAGATCTTCGGGAGAGAGACCCGGCAAGTGATTTGGTCCTTTCGTTTGTGCAGTCCAAGCAGACTAGAGGTTGTCACTCGGCATTGCAAGCGCGTCTTCTCCAACCGGGAGCGCGGTAGGAAATCCGCGCGATTCCGCGCGTCGGTGGTAAACTCCAGCCATGGTGTGTCCTGAAAGACGAGGTGTTCTTGCAGGTGAAAGTCCTGTCTGGGTAAGCGCCGGAGCGCCCGGGAGCAGACTCCAGACGGGAGCAGACTCCAGACGGGAGGAGAAATCCGACCGAGCGAGCGGAGTGTCGAAAGCCCTTCAAAAGGAGGGGGAGCAATCCAGCGGGCCGCAACAATCAGTGAACGCAATAGCCTCGTCAGAGTATCAGCCGAAAGGTGTTTGGGAGAGCCGAGCCGTTCATGTCCCGGCGAAGGCAACAGACAGCATCTCCAGTCCGGAACGGATGCTGGAGCTCCCCGGGGTCGCAGGCGGTGGCACGATGGGACAGAACCGCGCGGAACAGGAGAGACCCTACCTGGCAGCCTAGACGAGCAAAGACTGAGTGTATAAGGTCGGATGACGGAAAGCGCGCGGAGCCGGAGGGAGTCCGAGAGGTCCGTAGTGCCTTAGAAGGCATGCAAGACAACATGCCGGAGGGAAGGGGCCTTGCTTGGATCGTGCTTGTGAGGAGGTAAGTGCGAGGGCATGCCGGAGACGGCCAACACCCCCAAGGAAAAAGTACGAGAACTCCAACGCAAGCTATATGTGTGTGCCAAGCAGAGTAGGACACGGCGTTTTCATGTACGGTATGACCGGATCTACAGGAATGACATTTTGTGGGAAGCCTGGAGGCGAGTGCGTAGCCATTGTGGGGCAGCCGGAGTTGATGCCGAGACCATGCAGGCCATCGAGCAACGAGGCGTGGGAGAATTTCTGGCAGAGATCGCAGCGGCCTTACGGGCAGGCCGTTATCGTCCTTCACCGGTGAGACGACGATACATACCGAAAGCCGATGGGAAGCACCGGCCGTTGGGGATTCCGACGGTGCGAGATCGAGTGGTGCAGATGGCGACAAAGATGGTAATCGGGCCGATTTTCGAAGCGGACTTCCAACCGAGCAGTTATGGATTCCGTCCGAAGATAAGCGCGGCCGAGGCGCTGGAAGCGATCCGCGTAGCGGGCAAGCAGGGCTATAACTTTGTCGTTGCTGCAGACCTTCAAGGCTACTTTGACAACATCCAGCGAGGGATCTTGATGGAGTTGGTGAAGGAGCGGATCTCGGATCGCAGGGTATTGAAATTAATCCGCCAATGGCTGGAAGCCGGAGTAATGGAGGATGGCACGGTGAGAGAAACGCTAGCGGGAACGCCCCAAGGCGGAGTGATTTCGCCGTTGCTCGCCAACATCTACCGGAACAAACTGGATCGCGTCTGGACGGATGAACCGGCCCGGATTAACACGGCATCCAGCGAAGACGCGGCTGGTGGACTTAAGGCGGGGTAAGGAGAGCGCGGAACTGACACCCGTGCTTCGCGGCTGGGGGAATTACTTTCGGTCGGGCAATGCCGACCGGGAGTTCAATCAGATGAACTCCTTCGTGACGAAGAGTCTCCGTCGCTGGCAGTATCGGCGAGGCGGACAGCGCCCCACGAAGCGACCCCCTTTTACCAGCCAACTGCTTTACGGAATGGGCCTACATCGTATGCAGGGTACCGTGCGCTACCCGGCGCAAGCCACACCTCGAAGATCATCGTTAAGCCGTGTGCCGGAAAACGGCATGGACGGTTTGAAAGGGGGTCCTATGGCACAGGGCCGCTTTTAAGCGGGCCTTCGCCATGACCTACCAATGCCAACCAAAACCAGCAAAAAGAAGAAATCCGCCAAAACCAAGAAGGCTGTGAGCCGCAAGACGGCGCCCAAGAAAAAGGCGACGAAGACAGCCGCACCTGCCAAGAAGGCTGCTCCAAAAAAGAAGAAGGCACTCAAGAGAAGCAGAGTCCGCGGCAAGAGCGACGGCGTGGACACTGTGGTGTTCGAACCCAAGGGGCTGGGAGCGCGTTCCGGCGGCCAGTCTGGCGATCTGCAAGGTTTGTCGAACCGCGAGGGAGCGGATTCGGAGAGTGTGGACGAATTGCTCGAAGAAGGAAACGCGTTCGAGGCCGAGGTCGTGAAAGGCGTCGAAGACGTTCCTGACGCCGATGAAGGCGAAGTCAGAACTCATGAAGTTCCCGAAGACGACGTTCCGGAGGAGTATCTGGAAAAAGACCAGTAGGAGCAAAGTAAGCACGCAAATCATAGACCGACACTAATTGGAAGGGACTCCCCGCCGGATGAAGATTCACAGAATCGTGTTCGCGTGCATCGCCATCATTTCGTTGGCCACTTTGGTGCATTCCGGCAATGGAGACTCTTCCAGCCATCTCTCAACGGAGTCCGCCGAGGCTATCCTCGGACGCTGGCATTTGACGCTGAAGGCGCCGGACCGCGAATATCCCTCCTGGCTGGAACTACGCGAGGACAATGGACAACTCAAGGCCGAGATGGTGGGCCGTTAGGGAAACGCCCGCCCGCTTCCCAGCGTGGAACTCTCAAACGGCCATCTGAAGTTCGTCTCACCCAAGGAAGAAGAAGAAAGCAAAGCCGATGTGGTTTTCGAAGCCACTTTGAGCGGAAAGACTCTTTCAGGCATGCAGACCGGCCCCGACGGCAAAACGTGGCAATGGACCGGCCGCAGAGCACCAGGGCACAAAAGAACGAGTCCGCCGAACTGGGGCTCGCCGATTCCTCTCTTTAATGGAGAAGATTTGACGGGCTGGCACGAGGATAAGCCCGGCGCATCGCCCGTGTGGAAAGTCGAAAACGGCGTGTTAGTCAGGCCCGACCGCGG
>DATDHE010000586.1:0-11957 GCA_036521695.1 Candidatus Acidiferrum sp.
AGAGGTAGAAAGACAGGGACGCGTCGCCTTGCTTGAGGATGCGGATGCGGCGAAGGCGGTCAAATTGTTCGGGGAGTTGGAATTTGTGGTGATGCTCGAAGATGACGAGGGCGCTGGGGGCGAGAAAATTGGCGGTGGCGAGAAATTCGAGGGTGCGGGCGTATTCGACACGAGCGGCGTAGGGGGGATCGACGAAGACGAAATCGAAGCCTGGAGTGCACAGGGTGTGGCGCGCCGCGAGTTTTTGGAGGGCAGTGTGTGCGTCGACGGTGAGGATGGTGTAGCCGGAAGTGATTTTGAGCGAGTCGAGATTTTGGCGAATTAGTCTTGCCGCGGGCGGGTGATTTTCGATGAAGGTTGCGTCGGCGGCGCTGCGGCTGAGGGCTTCCATGCCGACGGCGCCGGTGCCGGCGAAGACGTCGAGGAAGTGCGAGCCTACAACGCCGGGGCCTAGGACGTTGAAGAGCGTTTCGCGGAGGCGGTCGCTCGTGGGGCGTAAGGCGAGGCCATTGAGGCTCTTCAAGATGCGGCTGCGATATTTACCGGCGATGATGCGCATGGATGCGGCTATTTGCTGTAAGTGTTCAGGTTTGAGTCAAGAGACAAAAAAACTCCGGGCAAATCTACCTGAGCACCTCAGGTATACGTGCAATTGTCAAATGTCGCTTAGCCTTGAACTCTTCTAGAGTGGGCGTCTGGTTAGACGTTAACTCGGAGTGTCTCGCCGAATCCGGAAACGCTTTTAAATTTACCCAGAGTTTTGTCTCTTCAACGACATCCGGTTCAACCCACGGTGACATGACGATGTCGGTAGTCAATTCACTAAGGCTAATCCGTCTGCGCTTACACTCGGAGACCCATGAATTTCGAGGATTTTCGTCAAGCGGCACCGGGTGGGGAAAGCCATGATCGTCAATATGCCGATGGCCGCCCGCCAATGGGTCCCTAGAAGTTAACCTTGCGCGGACCTCGCACTCTTGGGAGTATTTCACTTGCTTGGTGGTGATGAATTCCAGAGTGTTGAAAGTATCTGCTAGATGGTCGATGCCATAGCGCACCAAGCCCAAGTGAGATTCGTCCAAGAATCCGGCCAGGGCTGCCTTCAGCAGTCCAACGCGTGAGCAAACGGCCACTCCGTCCTTGCCATATTGTTCCCACATGTCGAGTGTTTCTTGATGGTAGAGGTGCCAGCAACTGATGTAATACGACTCGCGATTCTGGGCAAGAAACCCAAGGTGCTTATTGAGGCTCACACAGTCATTGATGTCGCATGGATCCAAACGAAGGACCCGTCTTGCATATTGCTCAGGAGGCAGGCCTTCACTCTTATCAGGGAACAAATCAGCTAGGCAAAAGTAAAGCTCTTCACTCGCCATTAAATCGCGGAATTTGTAAAGCTCCATGAAACGCCAAATCACCGCGTCTTCGCTGGGCTCTAGCTGATTGACGTACGGAGCAAACGGCATTCACTTCTTTTGTACTCTGTCCCGGTGCGGTTCGCAAGGTCGCGAGGCCAGACAACCAAACGCAACAAATTTCGTTAGCCGATGCGGGTTAGGTGGTGGCGGCGCTGCAATTCGGCGGGGAGCCGGCGGAGGAGGCGCTGGAGGGCGGGGATTGCTCCCTGTTCTCGATGTGGAAAACTCTTCACGGCTTTAGGCCGACTGCGCTCTCTCCAGTAGGCGTGTGCTCAGCTGGGAGAATTCTGCGACCAGGTCGCAGGCGTCCTGGCCTGCTAGTGTTGCGGCGTCGATTTCTGTTGTGAGCAGTATGGATGTGGCTAGGTCCGCGCTGCATTCGAGGCAATACTTCCCGGTTCTTCCCGGTAGATCAAAAAGCTCCGTTCGATGACCACAAACACAGCACTGCAAACTAGACGGCTCTTCACAACCTTTCGGACCAGATGACATTGACGTTTCTCCGTGGGGTCGCTTGGTGCGGGTTGCGACTCGCAGGATGCTGGTAGAGAAACGGGCATAAGGAAGTCAGGAGCTGGCGATTAGGATTTGGTAATACACATACGTCTATTATTATGAATGGGTTAGCTGGTCCTCATGCGGCGGCCGGGCCGCCACACTCCAAGGTTAGCCGATGCGGGCTAGGTGGTAGCGACGTTGCCATTCTGCGGGAAGCATGCGAAGCAGGCGCTGAAGGCCGGGGGATTGCTGCGCGTCTTCGGCGAGCGAGAAGGCTTCGCGGCGGGCTACTTCCAGGAGATCTTTGTCGCGGATGGGGTTGGCGATGTGGAAGCCGAGGTCGCCGGACTGGCGGGTGCCGAAAAATTCACCGGGGCCGCGCAGGAGGAGGTCGGTCTCGGCGATTTCGAAACCGTTGGCGGTGCGGACCATGGTTTCTAGGCGGGCGCGGGCGACGTCTTCATGTGCGGTCGCTGAGCGACCGACGTCTGTTGCCGCCGCCGAACGGCCGACGGTCATGCGCACTGGGCCGACGAGGATGCAGCGGGATTTTGCGGCGCCGCGACCGATGCGTCCGCGGAGCTGGTGGAGCTGGGCTAGGCCGAAGCGTTCGGCGTGTTCGATGACCATGGCGGTGGCGTTGGGGACGTCGACGCCGACTTCGATGACGGTGGTGGCGACGAGAATTTGCGTTTCGTTTTTGCGGAAGCTTTCCATGACGGCGTCTTTTTCTTCGCTCCCGAGGCGGCCGTGGAGGAGGCCGAGCGTCAGTTGGGGGAAGACTTCTTTGGAGAGGCGCTTGTATTCGTCCATCGCGGCTTTGAGCTCGAGCTTCGATTCTTCGATCACGGGATAGACGATGTAGGCCTGATGGCCGGCGGCAACTTCCTTGCGGAGAAATTCCCAGACGCCTGGGAGATGCGGCTCGGAGGTGAGGCGCGTTTGGATCGGCGTGCGGCCGGGCGGGAGCTCGTCGAGGACGGAGACGTCGAGGTCGCCGTAGAGCGTGAGCGAGAGCGTGCGCGGGATGGGTGTGGCGGTGAGGACGAGGACGTGGGGCGCGTGGCCGTGGGAGGCAGCTTTGTCCATTAGGCGTTTGCGCTGGAGGACGCCGAAGCGGTGCTGCTCGTCGATGGCGGCGAAGGCGAGGCGCGCGAAGTGGACCTGGTCTTCGATGAGCGCGTGGGTGCCGACGACGAGCTGGGCTTCGCCGGTGCGGATGCGTTCGAGAGCGGCGATTTTTTCGGCGTGTTTGAGGCCGCTGATGAGAAGCTCGACGCGGTGGCCACCGGGCGCGAGGACGCGGCGCGCCGAAAGAAAATGCTGTACGGCGAGAATTTCCGTGGGCGCCATAAGCGCGGCCTGGCAGCCGTTTTCAATGGCGATGACCGCGGCTTGCAGCGCGACAATCGTTTTGCCGCTACCGACGTCACCCTGAAGGAGACGGTTCATGGGGGCGGGCTTTTCGAGGTCGGAGGCGATTTCGGCAAGGACGCGTTTTTGCGCGGCGGTCGGCTTAAAGGGGAGGATGCGTTTGAGCGCTTCCCGGACTTTTTCTTCGCGAACACGGAAGGCAATGGCGTTTTCTATGCGCGTAGCTTTGCGGTCTATGGCGAGGCTGAGTTGGTAAAGAAAAAACTCTTCGAAGATGAGGCGCTGTTGGGAAGGCGTGCGAAACGTGTTGAGCGCTTCGAGCGATTCTTGCGGCTCAGGAAAGTGAACGTGGATCAATGCTTCGCGGCGCGAAGGATAGTCAAGACGCGCGCGCAAAGTCTCCGGAAGGACATCCGGCATGTTTGTGTCGATAAGCTGCACCGCAGCGTACATGGCGCGGCGAATCGCACGCGAGCCAAACGTGCCGATGGCTTCGTAAATGGGGACGATGCGGCCGACTTCGGTGGAGTCGGGATCGCCTTCGCCGAGCATTTCGAGCTGCGGATTGATCATCTCGAGACGCGCAGGGCGCATCTTGTCGATTTCCACTTTGCCGTGAAGAACAAGATGCTGGCCGGGCTTGAGGCGGCCTTCGAGATAACCGCCGTGAAAAAATTTGCAGGGAAGCAAGCCGCCAGCGGCGTCCTGCACAAGCAAATGATAAATGGCGTTGTAGCTGAACTTGTTGGGGATGGCCTGGCCGCTCATGACTTTTGCGCGAATCGTGTAGGTGCCGTTGGGCTGGATATCGCGAATGTTGGAAAAATGAATGCGGTCTTCGTAGCGAAACGGCAAATAGGCGAGCAGGTCCTCGAAAGTATGAATTCCGCGCTTCGCAAGAAGCTCGGCGCGCTGCGGGCCGACACCCTTGATCATGCGCACTTCGGTTGTAAGGCTGAGTGCCATTAACACATCTTTATATCATTCCCCCAGGAAACACGCCGGGCCCGGCGGAAACACACTGATAAGGCGATACTTGCGCTATGCTGCTGCGTATCATTAGAGTGAGCATTTTGCGTCGCGAACGTCGCGGGAGGTACTGGTGGCGGAAGACCGGCTGACAAGTTCGGACAAGCGCGCGCTGCTGCTCTGGATGCTGCTGGGCATTGTAGGCGTGGTTTTTGCGCACAAGTATTTTTTCCAGGCGTTTCCGGAAGCGTCGGTGGATTTTAAGGTTTCGCGCGCGGAGGCGCTAACGCGGGCGAAGAAATTTGCTGGCAGCCTCGGAGAAGACGTCAGCGGGTACCAATCGGCGATCGTTTTCGAAGTAGACGACAACGCGAAAACATATCTGGAGCGGGAGGTGGGACTCGAGCAAGCCAACCGGCTGATGTCGAGTGAGCTGAACATCTGGTATTGGAAAGTGCGTTTCTTCCAGCCAAAGCAAGAAGAAGAGTTCGGCGTACAAGTCAGTCCGGGCGGAGAAATTGTAGGTTATACCCATAAAGTCGAAGAGGCGCGCGCGGGCGGCTCACCCGATCGTGCCGCCGCCGAAGCCGCGGCGCAGAATTTTCTGCGCAATAAGATGGGCGTGAACTTGAGCAAGTGGGCGTTTCTTCCCGAGGAAGCCAACTCCAGCAAAAAACCAAACAGACTCGACTGGTCTTTCACGTGGGAAAAGCGCGACTTTCGCGCCAAGGACGCGCCTTACCGCATAAGAGTGGAGCTGCAAGGCGACCGCGCCGGAACCTCAAAAGAATTCCTGCAGGTGCCGGAGGCCTGGGAGCGCAGCTACGCGGAACTTCGATCAAAAAATATTCTTTACAACCAAGTGGCCATCGTTCCTTACCTGGCGCTGATGGTGGCGGTAGTTGGGCTGGGAATTCTGCTGACGATACGCAAGCAAACCAGCTGGGGCGGCGCGATCAAGCTGGGCATCGGCGTCACGATTCTGTTGACCTTGATGCAGCTCAACAATTGGCCGCTGAACCGCATGGATTACGACACGAACTCAGCCTACGGAAGCTTTGTGTTCGAGGAATTTGCGAAGGCACTGCTCTTTGGAGTGCTCTCGGCACTTACGGTGGTCCTCCCGATACCCGGCGGAGAGCCGCTGTACCGCTGGTCGCAACCGGGACGATTACGATTGGCGAAAGCTTTCACGCTGCGAGGATTGCGCTCGAAGGAATTTTTCTCCTCGGCGACCGTGGGTTTGTCGCTTGCGGCCGCGCACATTGGATTCATCGTGGCGTTCTATATCGTCGCGCGCCACTTCGGAGCCTGGGCGCCGCAAGATTTGAACTACGAAAATTCCGTGAACACCACGTTTCCGTGGATTGCCGGGGTGGCGATTGGCTTGCTCGCCGCGACCAGCGAAGAATTCCTCTTCCGGCTCTTTGCGATTCCCTTTCTAAAGCGCCTGACGGGCTCGACCATTGTGGCCGTCATTGTTCCCGCATTCTGCTGGAGCTTTCTGCACTCCGCGTATCCAAACGAGCCGCCATACATTCGCGGCCTCGAGGTCGGCCTGATCGGCATCGTCGCGGGGATCGTGATGTTGCGCTGGGGCATTCTGGCGACACTGATCTGGCATTACACAGTAGACGCTTCGCTCGTCGGGCTGTTGCTGGTGCGTTCGAACAGCCTTTATTTCAAGATCTCCGGCGTGGTGGTCGGTCTGGCGGCACTCGCGCCGCTGATTTTTGCAGGCGTCTCTTACCTCTCGCGCGGCCGCTTCGAACCGGACGAAGATTTGCTTAACAGCGCTGAGCCGATTAAGGAGATTAGCTTTGAGTCTGCTCCGGAACCGGAGGCGCCAGAAGCGGGAGCTGGCGCGACGCGGCGTTATGATGCGCTGACGCCCGCGACCATGATCTTCCTGGCGGCGTGCCTGGTGCTCGGCGGCGCGGCGGCATGGCGCTTCAAAACTCCATCGCTTGGCGACTATCTTAAGCTCTCCGTCGATGCGCGCACCGCAAAGGTTCGCGCTGATGAAGTTCTTCGCCAGCGTGGCCTCGATCCAAATTCCTATCGCCACGCAACAATCTTCACGGATTTCACGGATCCCATCACCAACGAATTCCTTCGCCAGCGGCTAGGCATCGCGCGCCTGAACGAGATTTATGCCACCCAAGTACCCGGGGCAATCTGGCAAGTGCGTTATTTTCGGGATAGCCAGCCGGAAGAATTTTCGATCAAGCTGAATCCCGATGGTGTGCTGCTCGCCGTCAATCACAAGCTCGCCGAAGATGCACCGGGAGCTTCGTTGAGCAAGGAAAAAGCAGTCGCCGAGGCCGAAAGATATTTGCGAGAAGTAAAAAAGCTCGATCTGAATCAGTGGAGCCTCGTCGAAGCAAACTCCGACAAACGCGTTCACCGCACCGATCACGAGCTTACCTGGCAGCAGCGCACTCCAATCGACTCCGGCTCGACTTCCTCAAATGATGTGGTGAGCCACGCGTTTGTTCGCATCAAACTCGCGGTTCTTGGCGATGAAGTCTCCGAGTACCGCGGCTCCTACTACTCGAAACCAGAAGCACGGGAAGAACTCGAAACCAGGGAGGGCGGAACGGGCTGGATGTTCATCAAAATCCCGGACGAGTGGCGCCGCAAGCAGGAAGAACAAACGCTCTTCCGGACCATTTACGGTTTCACCGTTCCTATTCTTTTGATTGGCGGAATAGGGGTAGCCGCGCTCATCCTTTTTTTCAAGAATCTAAGCTCCGAAGCCATGCGCGCGGTTCCCTGGCGCAGGCTGCTCCTCTGGGCTACAGGCGGACTGGGTGCCTATGTCCTGATCGTCGCATTCGGTGACCGTATTCAATACTTTCTGAACGGCTACCAGACGGCAATCTCATTCAAAGCTATGCTCGGCGGCATTGCCATCGGCATTCTCGTGGGGGCTTTTCTGTATCTCGGAGGACTCGCGGCGCTGTTTGGTTTCGCTTCGTACTTTAGCAATCGTGCATTCGGGAACGAGCGCCTTTCCGTTGGTTCCCGTATGCCGGCAGTTTATTACCGCGACGCACTTTGGATTGGCGTTGGCGGAACGGCAGCGATTCTTGGACTCCGACACCTGCTTGAATTCATCACGTTTCACTGGCAGACGGTGCATCGCAGCTTGCCGTTCTCCCTTGCTCCCTACTTCGATGCTAGCCTGCCCGCCGCCGCCATTTTCGGCGGTGCAGTGATCAGCAGCTTGTTCTTGACCGGTCTCATTGCTTTCATCACCGCATTTGTAACAGCCGTGCTTAAAGGTCGCTGGTTGCGGTTCGGAGTCTTCCTGCTAGGCGCGATGCTTCTCGCTGGGAGCGACTGGGCCACCGGGACCGATTTCGCGAAACAATTCTTGGCGGATGCGATCCTACTGGGAGTGATCGTCTTTGCCGTTCGCCGCGTCATTCGTTTTAATGTTCTGGGCCTCCTTCTCATCGTGGCACTGCTCGCCCTGCTCGGAGCCACCGCACAATTGTTGCCACAGCCAGATTGGTTCTATCGCGCAAACGGCTACGTCCTGTTCGTAATAATGCTGGTGCTGCTCACCTTGCCACTCTCGGTCTGGCGGATGCGGGGGTCCGCCATCACCTAAGGAGGCCAGTTAAGGCTGCGGTTAGAGCGCCGAAAAGTCGCCTTTCCCGGCTGGGCCAGGGCAACCCCCTGCCCCCTGTGGAAATCGGAAACAAATAGGCTCCGATAATCGTTCTCTAAGGGGAAGTGGATGCTCACCCAGGGGCGTCTTAGCACGTCCAAATTGGGTGGTCGCGAAATGTTCTTAGTGTGGTGGGCTGGCAGATTCGGCCTAAGCTGTTGTTAAATAAGCAGCAACACCAGCGCACGAGAAGAGAAAGCGAAATATGCCGCTTCCCAGATGGGCTCTAGCTTTGGCTAATGATTCAGGCCTGGCGGGTGGCACCGGCGCCTCCCTGGCCACGGTGGACTCTTTGCCCAACCTAAACGAGCGGACCCTCGTGGCGGAAGCACAAGCCGGAAGCCGTGCGGCTTTTGAAGAGCTTGTTCACCGCTACGACCGGGATGTGCTGCGGCTGGCCCTGAACCTCATGAAACGTCCGGAAGATGCGCGC
Organism: Candidatus Acidiferrum sp.; assembly: GCA_036521695.1. Classification (GTDB taxonomy): domain Bacteria; phylum Acidobacteriota; class Terriglobia; order Acidiferrales; family UBA7541; genus Acidiferrum. The sequence goes on from DATDHE010000586.1 coordinate 8,372, forward strand.
GACGTTTACCAGGAGGCTTTCCTCAAGGTTTACCGCAATCTGCACCGCTTTCGTTTCGAATGCAGCTTTTACACCTGGCTCTACCGTATCGTCACCAACGTTTGCCTCGATCAGTTGCGGCGCCGTCAGGCGCGGCCCGAAGATCAGGCACCAGAGTCAAACTCCGGGAACCATGAAGAAGGCATCACCGATTTCTTTGAACGCCAACGAGAGCACCGCCCAACACTCGATCCGGAGCGTCAGCTTTTTGGGAAAGAGATTCAAGCGCGCATCGCCACGGCGATGGAAAGGCTTTCGCCGCGCGAGCGTCTCGTTTTCGAGTTGAAGCACTATCAAGGATTGAAATTGCGCGCCATCGGTGACGCGCTGGGAACTACGGAAGAAACAGTGAAGAATTCCCTTTTCCGCGCGACGCGCAAGCTCCGAAGCCAATTGGGAGGCTTGCGATGAGCGCGCCTCAGCAATTCCAGTGCAAAGAGGTTGCGGGACTGCTGGTCTTTTACGCTTGCAGCGAAACCACTGAGCAGGAGAACACGCTAGTTGAAACGCATCTCGCGGCTTGCTCGGCGTGTGCCGCACAGCTTGCCGAAGAGCGCGGCCTCCATGAATCCTTGATGGAGGCTCTGCAAGCTTCCGAGCAGAATGACACGGGCGGCATTCTCCTTTCGCAGTGCCGCAGTGAACTTGCGGAAGCGCTTGATGATCTGTCTGCGCCGTCGCTGCAAGAGCGCTGGCGGCCATTCGGATGGCTGCGGCGCTCGATGGTGATGCATCCCATCTTAAACGGAGCCCTTCTCGTTTTGTTTGGCGTGGCGCTCGGCACGCAACTTTTGCCGTGGATTTCCGCACGCCTCAATTCCAATTCTGCTGGCCAGACTGTGAGTGTTTCGCCCGGGGCGCGCTTCACGGATGATCAGCTCGCAAAGATGGACGTCGCGGGCATCAATTGGGCGCCAACATCGGATGGCGCACCGGGAACTCTGCAAGTTCACGTGCGCACGGAAGAGCCGCTGGTGCTTTCCGGCAGCGTGGACGACCCCGACCTTCGCCGTGTTTTGACCTATGTGGTCGAGAATGGCGATCAGACAGACACAGGAGTGCGGCTGGATTGCCTGGAAGCGCTGCGGGCCCGCAACGCCGATCTGGACGTACGCCGTGCCTTGCTCTTCGCGGCACGCAAGGATCAGAACCCCGCGGTGCGCATGAAGGCGCTGGAATCCTTGCGCGATGCCGTGGCGGATCAGGCCGTGCGCGAAGCTTTAATTGATGCGCTGGAGCATGATGCGAATCCAGGCGTGCGCGTCGAAGCAGTCAACCTCTTGGTTCGCTCGCTGGAGCCGGGCGCACTGGATGCTTCGGAGAATGCCGAGCCTGCTCTTGCGCCTGATCGCGTCGAACGTCCCCTCGACCCCTCGATGGAACATGTGATTCGCACTCTCCAGGAGCTTCAACGCAGTGACCCCAACCGCTACGTCCGGCTGCGGAGCGCCGCAGCTTTGCGCCAGATTGGTACGCGCGAAGTTCAGTAGAAAAAGTTTAGTAAGAGAAGTTCACTGAGCAGGGCAGCGTAAGAATTGTAGTGAAAAATTTGGTTATTTGAGAAGAGTTGCCGGCGAGAGATGAGCACGATCACAAATTTCAAAACGACAAGAGGTCCATGCTTCAGGGTCCCTCGCATCGCGCTCTCCTTTGTTTCCTCTCTCGCACTTCTGCCGAGATTGGCTTATTGCGCGAATACTTACGATCCCCCTCCTGTCAACCCGCCCGCTTCCGCTGACCCTGGCGCGCGCGCTTATGCCGACCGTTCGGGAACTCTGCAAACCAGAGATGGTTTAACGCTTCATGTGACCGCGGACCTGGGCTCGGTGCGCATCGTTACCCTCGATCCGGGTGCGCCGCCGGTGGTTCGCTACACCGCGCATATAGAAACCGATGCGCGCGCACCGCTGGCGCAGAGTCTTCTCGAGCGTTATTCGCTTACGGCAAAAGCCACCGCGTCCGGTGTGGAAATTATCGGAGCATCGCCGTCACAAACCGGCCGCAGCGGAGCAACCGCGCAATTTTACGTGCAATTTGAAGTGGCCGTCCCTGCGAGCTACGGCCTGGACGTCAACACCGGCGTCGGCGACATCGAATCGCAGGACGTCGGCGGCACCGCGAGCCTGATCACCGGGGGCGGCAACATTCGAACGGGGCGCATCGGCTTCACCGGATTTCGCAACGCCGCGCAGGGACGTCCGAGCGCAAAACTTTATACGGAGGGCGGTCACATTCAGGTGCAAGACGTTTCGGGCAACGTGGATGCCTTCACTGCCGGTGGACACATTGTCGCTGGAAATATTTCCGGAGATGCCGTGCTGCGTAGCGGCGGCGGCCACATCCGCGCAGGACAGATCAGCGGACGCGCGCAGTTGGAAACCGACGGCGGCAACATCACGCTGAAGCAAGCGGGAAGTTTCGTTAGTGTGCGCACCGGCGGCGGCCAAATCGACTTCGGCGAAGTGCGCGGCTCCGTTCGCGCGCAGACGGGCGGCGGCGGCATTCGAATCATCACCGTTTCCGGACCGATGGAAGTGGAATCCAACGGCGGAAGCATTTGCCTGACGCGCGTGGCAGGCGCCGTACAAGCAGCCACAGCCGGCGGCACGATTCAAGCCTGGATAAACCCAGAGGGGAACTCATCCGGAGGCAAGGTGAGCCTTCCGGGCGCTTCGCAACTCTCCTCAGGAGCCGGGGACATCATTGTTTTCTTGCCCAGGAATCTTGCAGCCAACATTGACGCGATGGTTGAAAACGGCGGTTTGAGCCGGATCGATGCCGACCCGGCGCTCCTCTTGAACATCCAGCCGCTCGGAAACCGAAATGCTGGACCCGTTCGCGCCACGGGTGCGCTGAATGGCGGTGGCGAAGTTCTTAAGCTGCGCACGACGGTGGGTAAAATCCGCCTGCAGTTCCTTGATGCGGACACGGGACTGCGCGATTCGCTCATCCGCGAGCAGCGCGAACGCATCGATCGCAAGCACGAGTCAGATATTCTCCCGGTCAAAGCCTCGACGTCCACTGCAAAAACCGAAGAGCCTCCTCCGCCCGGAGAAACGAGCGACTGGCTCGAAAGCTGGATGGACAAACTGGAAATCGCTCTTATGGGCGGATTGCGGGAAGATTCCAGCGATTTTTTCAAGCGGCTCATCGCCTCGCCACGCCCCTCCTATCCCGAACTTGCCAAGCGCACGCATATTCAGGGAGTTGTGATATTGCAAGTAAAGGTGAAGACCGACGGAAGCATCGAAGTACAGAAGATTTTGCAGGGGGAACCGGTGCTGGCCGACGCAGCGATCGACGCCGTGAAGCGATGGCGCGCAAACCCCGCGTTGATCAATGGCACACGCGTCGAAACCATTTCGACGGTCACGTTTGATTTTGAGCTGCACTGACGTAGAACGCAGCAAGCGCGGCATCGCGCGCGAAATTTGTTCGGGTCCCGGGTTCCTCGGTCGCTTCACAACAACGAGCAATAGCTCGTGAGATGTGCTCGAAGGGGGTAGAACGCGATGCTACGTCCTAATTTCCGCAAGGCGATGTTCAT
>DATDHE010000587.1:0-10274 GCA_036521695.1 Candidatus Acidiferrum sp.
ACGTTGCGGGCGTATCCTGAAAGCGAAGGCTTTTGTGGCGCAAATTTGGAGCGTGGGACGCATAGCACCGCGAAAGTGACAAAAACAAACACAGCCAGCGTATCAATGGCGTTCCATTTACACGCGCCCGCCAGCCCTACCAAAACGCCCGCCGAACACAGAAGAAGCCGGCGCCTGCCGGCGCTAGTATCAATAACGAGGGCCGCGGTATAAGCCGCCAAGCTCCACATAAGGAAGACCATCAGAAATACGTCCACCGTGGCGATGCGCGACATCACAAACAGAAAATTGTTAAAGAGGGTCAGCGATGCTGCAAGGAAGGCAAGACTGGCATTCTGCAGAAGAAGGTAGACCCAAAGATAGACGGCCACCACCGTCAGGGCCCCGCACACTGCGCCGGCGATTCGCCAGCCAAAGGGATTGTCGCCCGCGGCCTTCATGCCGATTGCCATGATCAGCTTTCCCAAGGGGGGTTTCGCAAGGGGCGGGGCCTGGGGGTCCGGATTAGGTATGCCCTGGATAAAAGCTCTGGCTTCAGGAACGAAGTAAGCTTCATCGAAAAACATCGCTTTAGGCGTTCCGAGCCCCGCCAATAAGAGCGCCAGGGTCGCCAATCCAAAGATAATCGCCGTGGCAAAAGGACGGCGTAATACATGAGCCTTGAGCGGGATTTCCTTGGCCGAACCGCCAGGAGGAACTGAATCTGCGGATAGTGCGCCAAGACCACCGGCTTCCGCGGGATCTAGATTCGCTCCAGTATCGACGACCCGGCTTCTCCTGTACAAAACTTGCATGAAATCATCTTAGCTGGGACTGACAAAACCAGCCCGCCTGGCTTGTTCATTTTGTGCATAATGAGCCACTGTACTTCGAGGAAGGACGACACCCAACGCGCACATCGCGCGCATTACGGGTTAAACTGAAGAGGGAACTGGTAAGACTGCGGTTTCCCCATTTCATTTATGAGCTCACCATTCGTAACTCGGCGTAAAGCTCTCAACCGGATGATTTCACCCGCGAAGCTGGATGCTCTGGTGATCACTCATCCCGCCAACTGGTATTACCTGACCGGATTTACGGGTGAGGCAGGGGTGCTGATTATGAGTCATGGAGCGGCGACTCTCATTACGGACGGGCGATTCAGCACACAAGTACGCCAGGAGACGACTCTTGTGCGCCTGGTAGAGCAAAAAGGCTCCTTAATGGAGTCGACCGGTCGCCTGCTGCGAGAAAAAGCCGCTAGGCGGGTCGGATTCGACCCGGCGCAAACTTCCGTAGCGCAGTTGAATCTATTGCGAAACGTGGCAGGGTCTCGCACCAAATGGATTTCTGCAGCCGGGCTGGTTGGAACCCTCAGGGCTCGAAAAGAGCCCTCTGAACTCGCGCGGATGCGCCAGGCGGCCATTCTCGCAGGGGACGTCCTCACGGCCGCGATACCTTTGCTAAAACCAGGCGTGATGGAAAACGAGGTTGCGGCTGAGATCGAATATCAGATGAGGAAGCGCGGTGCTTCCGGTCCTGCGTTTGAAACCATAGTCGCTTTTGGCGAACGTTCCGCGTTGCCTCATGCACGTCCTACCGCCAAGCGATTGAGGAAAAATGAGTTGGTGGTGCTAGACCTGGGTGCTATACTCGCGCACTATTGCAGCGACATCACGCGCACCGTGTACATTGGCACGGCCCCAGCGCGTATGAAACAATGGTATAGGGCAGTCCTGGAAGCGCAGAACGCGGCGATAGCGGCAGTAAGAGCAGGAATCACCTGCGGGGATGTGGATACTGCTGCGCGGCAAGTTCTGGCCGGTTACAAGTTGGACCGGCTTTTCACGCATAGCACGGGACACGGACTGGGCCTGGAAGTACATGAAGATCCGCGCCTGGCGCGCGGACAAAAGACACGGCTGGAACCGGGATTTGTGGTCACAATTGAACCTGGGGTTTATATGGCGGGCGTCGGGGGAATTCGCATCGAAGATGACGTCGCCGTGCACGCAGAGAATACCGAAGTACTGACCCGCATACCGCGGGATCTCATCGAGCTCTGACACAGGCATGAAACGAAAACAGCCCTCGAAAGCAGCAGAAAGTTCCTCCATCGCCAGTCCAGAAGTCCAGCAAATCGAGCAACTCCTCCACTTCATGAGCGAGCACAATCTGGAGGAATTCGAGTACTCGCGGGGTGACCTGAAGATTAGGCTGAAGAAGCCGTCCGCGGGCGTGCCCATATACTCGCGGTCCATGGGAGCGCCCGAGATTATCGTTCCTGGAGCAGTTCCGGAGAGGCCAGCGACAGCTTCCCCGAGCACACCTGCGGCTCCCGAACCACGAGCGACAGAGGACCTGCATTTGGTCAAGTCGCCGATTGTAGGGACCTACTACGAGGCTCCAAGCCCCGGCGCCGAGGCATTCGTTAAGATCGGTGCGCATGTCGAATCCGGGCAAGCCCTTTGCATCGTCGAAGCCATGAAACTTATGAATGAAATCGAGTCGGACGAAAGCGGCGAACTGATTCGCATCTTTGTCGAAAACGGGCAGCCCGTGGAATACGGCCAGCCGCTCTTCGGCATCCGTCCTAGCCGGAAGAGGTAGCCGGTTCCCGAAGCCATGTTCCAGAAAATCCTAGTAGCCAATCGCGGGGAAATCGCGCTGCGGGTCATCTGTGCCTGCAAAGAACTGGGGATTTCTACCGTCGCGGTTTATTCCGAAGCTGATCGGAATTCGCTGCATGTGCGCTTTGCGGACGAGGCCGTATGCATAGGCCCGCCCCGCAGTAGCGAAAGTTACCTCAACATTCCGCAAGTCATTAGCGCCGCTGAAATCACCAATGTGGATGCCATTCATCCCGGCTACGGGTTCCTTTCCGAAAACGCCAATTTTGCGAAGGTCTGCGAAGCCTCGGAAATCACATTTATCGGCCCGACCCCCGAAGTGATCGAAATGATGGGCGAAAAAGACCGCGCGCGCCGGGAAATGAAGTCCCTTGGCGTGGCCACGGTTCCCGGCAGCGATGGCGTCATCGAGGGAGAAGAGCAACTTGGCAAAGAAGCCAAGAAAATCGGCTTTCCGCTGATCATTAAAGCTTCCGCGGGCGGCGGCGGGCGAGGGATGCGCGTCGTTCACAAGCAGGAAGAGCTGCTGAACGCCTACGAAACGGCGCGCAGCGAAGCGCAGCAGGCTTTCGGGACGCCCGACGTCTATGCTGAGAAATTCATCGAGCGTCCGCGTCACATCGAATTTCAAGTCCTGGGAGACCAGCACGGCAAAGTGATCCACCTCGGCGAACGCGAATGCAGCATTCAGCGCCGCCACCAGAAACTGGTAGAAGAGTCGCCCTCGCCAGCAATGGACGCCAAGCGGAGAAAAGATCTGGGCACGAAGGTCGTCCGGGCGCTCGAAAAAGTCGGATATACGAACGCTGGCACGGTCGAATTCCTGATGGACGAGGACGGTTCGATCTACTTTATCGAGATGAACGCACGAATTCAGGTCGAGCACCCAGTCACTGAGCTTGTGACGGGCGTTGACCTGATCAAAGCGCAGATTCGCATTGCGGCAGGTGAAGGTCTTGACGATGCAGTGGGAGAGATGAATTTTTCCGGCCATGCCATCGAGTGCCGCATCAATGCCGAGGATCCAGAGACGTTTGTGCCGTCTGCGGGGCGCATCACTACGTTTCAAGCCCCCGGTGGAACCGGCGTTCGTGTCGATTCCGCGGCCTATGCCGATGCCGTGATTCCGCCTTACTATGACTCGATGATCGCGAAGCTAATCGTAAAGGGCCGCGACCGCGCCGAAGCCGTTGGGCGTATGAAGCGCGCGCTGGAAATGTTCGTCATCGAGGGAATCAAGACTTCTATTCCGCTGCACCGGCGGATCCTGGCCGATCCGGATTTCGCTGCCGGTCGTTTTGACACCCACTTCATTGAAAGATTGCTAGGTACAAGCGGAAAATAAGTGTCTATGCGCCTTGTCCTCCCCAGGCTGTATGTGATACTAGACGCAGCGTTGATTACTTCTCCCGAAAGAGATTGTGCCCTGAGCCTCGCCGAAGCTGGAGTTCGACTTCTCCAATACCGGAATAAGTGTGCACCGGCGCGCCACTATTTCGATTCCTCCTGCGCATTAGCGGAAATGCTCCGTCCGAATGGCGTGTCGTTTTTTGTGAACGACCGCCCCGATGTCGCCTTACTAGCAGGCGCGAGCGGCGTGCACGTCGGCCAGGATGATTTGGACGTAGAACAGGCGCGTCGCGTCGCGGGTAACGACAAACTGGTTGGCGTATCGACGCACAATTTAGAGCAATTCGAGCGCGCGGCGGCGAGCTCTGCGGATTACATTGCGGTCGGTCCCGTTTTCAGCACTTCGTCGAAGGCCAATGCGGACGCGGTCGTTGGCGTGGATTTCATCCGAAGTGTTCGGGCGCTAACCAACAAGCCCATTGTGGCGATTGGTGGAATCACACTGGAGCGGACAGCGTCGGTGATCGGGGCTGGCGCCGATTCCGTCGCGGTAATCAGCGGGATTCTCAGCGGGCCCAATCCGGCGAAGCAAGCGCGCCAGTATTTGGAAACACTCGAAGCCGCGAATCACGCGGCAGCGGACTGAGGCATCGGGCGAATGGTCGACACCACCCATACTCTCTCGCAAAGCCCAACAAAAAATGGACCCGGATTCGTGCGCGCTATCGGTTTATTCGACGGCACGATGATCGTGGTCGGTTCGATGATTGGCTCCGGCATCTTCATTGTCGCGGCGGACATTTCGCGGCAGACCGGTTCGCCAGGCGGCCTGCTGCTGACTTGGGTCTTGACGGGATTGCTTACAGTCTCCGCCGCGCTTTCGTATGGCGAGCTTGCCGCCATGTTCCCTCATGCTGGCGGCCAATACATCTACTTGCGCGAGGCATACTCGCCGCTCTGGGGCTTCTTGTACGGCTGGACGCTGTTTCTGGTCATCCAGACTGGCACGATCGCAGCGGTCGCAGTTGGTTTCGCGCGGTACCTGGGGGTATTGTTTCCCTCGATTTCTCCGACCACATGGGTCGTCGCGCCGATCGGTTTGGGCTCGAAGCTCGCTATAAGCCTATCGGTTCAGCAATTGGTCGGCGTTTTGATGATCGTGCTTCTCACGTTTTTGAATACCCAGGGCGTGCGCCTGGGCAAGCTGATCCAAAACATTTTTACCAGTGCGAAAGCTCTGTCGCTGGTGGGATTGATCATTCTGGGCATTTTTGTTGGCAGAAACGCAGGCGCAATGACAGAGAATTTCTCGCATTTTTGGGCCATTCGCGGCGCAGTGCCCATCGAACCGGGTGCGAATTTCCTGAGAGGTCTGATTCCGACGGTCACCGCAGCCAGCGGCGTGATTGGCTTGATTGTCGCGTACGGCGTTGCGCAGGTCGGCTCCCTGTTTTCCGCGGACGCGTGGAACAACATTGGCTTCACGGCTGCCGAAGTGAAAAATCCCAAGCGCGATGTCGCCCTTTCCATGGCGTTTGGAACATGCATCGTCATTACGCTCTATTGCCTGGCAAACCTCGCGTATCTGTTTGTCTTGCCTCTCGTGCAAATCCAGAGCGCTCCCGACGACCGCGTCGCTACGGCCGCGCTCAGCGCAATTTTCGCCGCTCCGGGCGCTGCGATCATGGCGGTAGCCATCATCATTTCGACGTTTGGGTGCAACAATGGGCTGATTCTTGCGGGGGCCCGTGTTTCCTACGCGATGGCGCGCGACGGCCTATTTTTCCGCTCGACGGGCAAGCTCAGCAAAAAGGGCGTGCCGAAAAGCGCGCTAATCTTTCAAGGGATCTGGGTCACAGTCCTAATTCTGCTGCGAACACGCCGCGTGGATGCGACTGGCTCGGTCACCTACGGCAACCTATACAGCGATTTGTTGAACTACGTGGTCTTTGCGGTCTTGCTGTTTTACGTCCTGACGATCATCGGCATTTTTGTGCTGCGCCGAAAGCGTCCCGATGCGGAACGACCCTATCTAGCGTTTGGTTACCCATTCGTGCCGCTGCTCTATATCGTGGCCGCAACGGTCATTATGATTGTCCTGCTCCTGTATCAAACACAGACCGCCGGTGGCGGATTGATCATCGTGCTGCTTGGCTTGCCGGTGTACTGGTTGTGGTCAAGACGTTCACGAGCATCGATCCAGGCCAACGAATAAATTACATAATTTTTCTGTAGGGGCGCAGCGGCTGCGCCCCTACAATGTGCCAAGCCAATTTGGCTGGATGTAAGCGGCAGAGAAAAGGAGGAGTTGCATGGGCAACCCCTTGTTCGCGACGAAGTCGATGGCCACGCTGATGAAGGAGGCAGGAGACACAGGAGAGCACAGCCTCAAGCGCGCGCTCGGCCCCGTCAACCTCGTCACGCTAGGCATCGGCGCCATCATCGGCGCCGGCATCTTTGTGATGACAGGATCCGCGGCTTCGCTCTACGCTGGACCATCAATCATGTTGTCTTATGTCCTCGCGGGGATCGGCTGCGTCTTCGCGGGGCTGTGTTACGCCGAATTTGCATCGATGATTCCCATTGCCGGTTCCGCGTACACTTACGGCTACGCCACGCTAGGCGAAATCGTCGCCTGGATCATTGGCTGGGATCTGATTTTGGAGTACGCCTTCGGCGCGGCAACTGTGGCCAGCGGGTGGAGCAGCACGTTAGTGGCGTTCCTGCAGGACTACGGCATTAGTCTCCCCCCGCAAATCTGCGATGTTCCGGGAGCCCAATGGGTGATGTACCAAGGTCGATGGATGCCGTTAAACACACTGTCTATGAGCATGGACCAGGTTGCGGGGCTGCCGACTGTCACGGCCAAGTTTAACTTGATCGCCTTCCTCGCTATGCTCGCGGTCACGACGCTTCTCATCATCGGGATCAAGGAATCCGCGAATTTTAATACTGGGGTGGTTTTTGTGAAGTTGGTCGCAGTTTTCGTGTTCATAGCTGTGGCCGGAGCGTTTGTTTTGAAACATCCGGAAATCGCGCATGCCAACTGGAAAGTCTTCATTCCGCCCAATACCGGCATGTTCGGTTCGTTTGGCTGGTCAGGCATATTGAGAGGTGCGGGGGTAGTTTTCTTCGCTTACATCGGTTTTGATGCGGTCTCGACCGCGGCTCAGGAAGCAAAGAATCCGCAAAGGGACATGCCTATTGGCATTCTCGGATCGTTGATCGTGTGCACGATTTTGTACCTTCTCGTTTCCGGCCTATTGACGGCGACCGTGCATTACTCACGGCTGAATGTCGGCGCCCCTGTTTCCCTCGCAATGCGCGAAACGGGCGTGAGATGGGGAAGCTATGTGGTGAATGCTGGCGCTCTGGCAGGCTTGAGCACGGTGATGCTGGTCATGATGCTCGGTCAATCGCGCGTCTTCTACTCGATGGCAAACGACGGCTTGCTGTGGAAGTGGGCGGGCGACATTCACCCGCGTTTTCGCACGCCCTGGAAGTCCACCGCGATCGTGGGGATTTGCGTTGCGTTTGTTGGCGCGCTGGTGCCCATCGGTGATCTCGGCCAACTCGTCAGCATTGGCACGCTGCTCGCGTTCGTCATCGTTTGCGCAGGCGTGTGGATCTTGCGCGTGCGACGGCCAGAACTCGCCCGGCCATTCAAGACGCCGTTGGTTCCCTTGGTGCCAATCTTGGGCATGATCGTGTCGCTCGGGCTGATGGCGGGGCTAAAGGCTGTCACCTGGATACGATTAGTTGTCTGGCTGGTCATCGGTATGGTCGTATATTTTACTTACAGCGTGAAACACAGCCGCGTCCGCAATGAATTGAAATAAGCTTCCTCGAACCCAGTCCGTGAACCCTAGTCCTGGTTCTTGCGGCGCGTTTGCTCTGCGCGCGCGGGCTTTCTTCAGGTAAAGTAGTATTTCTATCAATCGCCGATGACTGCTCTGCCTGCGAACCTGCGAAACGTGTGGCGCCGCCTCTCGCGGATCGACCTCTTTGCCCTTGGGCTCATCCTTGGCGGAGCGGTTTGCTCCATTCTCGATCTCAGCGGTGGTTTTGCCACCTTCCTCAAGTTTTTTGCGATCATCGCAATCGTCTATGCGGTATTTCGGTTTGCAGGGTGGTGGCGGACGAGGCTGCTCTGGAGCCTGCGCAACCGACTTATCGTTGCCTACCTCTTCATCGCTGTCGTTCCCATCCTGCTCATCTTGACCCTGGTGGTCCTTGCCGGGCAAATCTTGTATTCGCAACTCGGCGCTTATCTTCTTTACGACGACATTCACCGTCGCGTTGCCATGTTGGCGGACATCACGGAGCACATTGCAGCCGCCCATCGAACGCTGCCGAAGGGCGTCACCGAGGACGAATCGGAACAGGTGCTCGCCGCGCAGTCGCACCTGGTGCACGATCAGGAGTTACCCGGATTGAGCATCGAATTCTCGAACGATCCGCACTTGCTGCAAACAGTGGCCGGTGCAGGGAAGAACGCGTTCGCGGGGCTAGTGGAAGAAGGCGACAAACTCTATTTGATGAGCTTGCGGGAGATGCCAGAGCCACAAGGAGTCCGCGTCGTTACGCTGCGCGTAGCCGTAACGCAAGATTTTCTGGCTTTGATTGCGCCGGATCTCGGGGCCATTCAGCTGAATCTGACCCGCAAGTATGAGGGTGGCACCCGACAGGGGATTCTCTACACTTCTGGCGACACACAATACGAGACGACCAGCCCCATTCCCGCGCGAAACAGGATTCTTCACCCGGCATCTCATTGGATCATCGATCCGGCGGTTACGGGATTTTCCCGGTTGGACGCGGTGTATGTTGGGACCGGGAGAATGTTTGATCCGAAGCGGCCTGTACTTGTCACGTTCAATGCTCGGCCGTCGCGATTGAACGCGCGAATCTTTTCCTCACTTGGTGAGCTGGGCGGCTCTTTCGCCATTCTTTTTATCGCCATCAGCATTGGTTTTCTCTTGATCGAAATCGCCGCGCTGATCACGGGAATCGTGATGACGCGGCGAATTACCAAAGCCGTAAGCGACCTGTATCACGCGACTCAATACGTGAAGACCGGCGATTGGACGCATCGCGTGCGGATTGACCGGCGAGATCAACTGGGCGTGCTGGGTGAATCGTTCAATGACATGACGGGTTCGATCAGCGGATTGCTGGAGGAGTCGAAAAAACGGCAGCGGCTTGAAAATGAACTGTCCATCGCCAGCGAAGTGCAGAATCAACTCTTCCCGCAGAAGGTGCCGTCTGTCAAGGGAGTCGAGCTCGAAGCCATCAACAAAGCCGCACGCACGGTGAGCGGCGACTATTACGATTTCATTCAGCTCAGTCCAACACACCTGGCGATCGCGCTGGCGGACATTTCGGGAAAAGGAATTTCCGCGGCGCTCTTAATGGCCAGCCTGCAAGCGGCGCTGCGCAGTCAGCTTCTGTCTCCAGACAGCGAGAAAATGAGCACGGCGGAGCTGGTCGCGCGGCTGAATATGCACATGGTGCGAAATACGGCCGACGATCGCTTTGCGACTTTTTTCATCGCCGTTTACGACAGCGCGACACGCACGTTGCGCTACACGAATGCCGGACATCTGCCCGGATTCCTGATTGCCAACGGCACGTCGAAGCATCTCGACAAGGGCGGAATGGTTCTAGGCGTGGTGGAAGATTACGTCTACGAAGAGGGCTCCGTGATCGTTCCTCCTAACGCGCTGCTCGTGGAATACAGCGACGGATTGGTCGAGCCGGAGAATGTGTATGGAGAGGAATTTGGCATTCGCCGCTTACAGGAAGCGGCGATCCGAGTGCAGAGCTCTGCCCCCCGCGTCGTGGGCGAATCACTGATGATGGCGGCGGAGGAATGGGCGGGCACGCCCGAGCAGGCGGACGATATGACGGTAGTCGTGGCGCGGCTTCGCTAGGCGCTGAGAGCGCGGAATGAAGTTAGACAACGCTCGCACGGGCTGCGGTAGTGCGGGTTTCGCGAGTGGGCTATACTGACAAGCTTTCTATAATTGTGGCCGAGGAGAAGAATGCCGCTTGTTAATCGCGTGGCGCTAATCACAGGAGGAAGCCGAGGAATCGGGCGGGGAATCGCCGTCCGGCTGGCGCAAGAAGGGGCGCGCATTGCGATCTCTTATCGTTCCAATAAGACGGCTGCGCAGCAGGCACTCCGCCAATTGCAGGCCAGCGGCGCGGATTGCGTAGCCGTGGAAACAGACGTTACCGATGCGGCCAAAGCGGAGCAGTTGGTCGAAACCGTCGCGGATCGGTATGGCCGGATCGATATTCTCGTCAACAATG
>DATDHE010000588.1:0-68611 GCA_036521695.1 Candidatus Acidiferrum sp.
AGAGAAGAAAAAGCAGATTCCTCGCTGCGTTCGGAATGACAATTTGTCGCTATCGGCAGGTTGGACGGCAAGAAAAAAGCGGAGACCATCGGAATATGACACGGACGATTGAAGATCTGATACCGGATTATATTCGAGGGCTGCCCGTGTATGTGCCGGGGCGGCCGATTGAAGAAGTGGAGCGCGAGCTGAAGATTCATGCGGTGAAGCTTGCGTCGAACGAGAATCCCCTGGGGCCTTCGCCGAAGGCGATGGAAGCGGCGAAGAAGGCGCTTGCGGATGCGCACCGTTATCCGGACGGCGGGACGCATGTTCTGCGCGAGACGCTGGCGGCGCGGACGGGGCTCGCAGCCGAAGAACTTTTTGTTGGGTTGGGATCGAGCGAAATTATTGATTTGGCTTCGCGCGTTTTCTTGCGGGCTGGGCTGCAGGGGCTGACCTCGTTTGGAAGTTACGCGCCGTTTTCCGTGGCGATTCGGGCGAGCGGAGCGGAGTTGGTGCTGGTGCCACAGAAACAGTTCGCGTTTGATTTAGAGGCAATGGCGAAGGCGATTACGCCGAAGACGGGCGTGATCTATCTGGCGAACCCGAATAATCCGACGGGGACAGCGTTTGGTCTGGCGGAGTTCGAGGAGTTTCTTGGGCGCGTGCCCAAAAGCGTGTTGGTGGTGCTGGATGAAGCGTACGTGCACTATGCGCCGAGCTTGAGTCGACGGAAAACCGAAGAGATTTTTCGACAGCGTGCGAATTTGCTGATTTTGCGGACGTTTTCGAAAGTGTATGGACTGGCGGGAATGCGCATCGGTTTTGCGATTGGGCGGCCGGAATTGCACTCCGCGATGAACAGATTGAAAACCCCGTTTAATACTTCGGGAGTGGCACAGGCAGCGGCGCTGGCGGCTATTGATGACCGGGAGCATGTCACTCGGTGTATTGAGACGAACGCGTGCGAGCGGAAGAGATTGAGCGACGGCTTGACGCAGCTCGGATTGCGTCCCGTGCCAAGCCAGACGAATTTTATTTTTATGGAAGTTGGGCCGGAAGCGAACGAGATTTGCGACGAACTGCTGCACTTGGGAGTGATCGTGAGGCCGCTCGGTTGGATGGGATTCCCTGAGGCGATCCGCATATCGGTGGGGACCGCGGAAGAAAATGAGAAGTGCCTTGCGGCGATGGCCGAGGTGTTGACGAAGCGGGCGGGAAAAGGCGAGCTGACGGCGCGATGAGAGTGTCGTTGCCTGACGGCGCGAGTGCTGCGGCTGATCCGATTCTGGAAATCCTGAAAAAATATAAAACGATGGCCGTGGTGGGATTGTCTTCGAATCCAGCGCGCCCGAGTTTTGGTGTGACGGAATACATGCAGGGCGCGGGGTATCGGATTATTCCCGTGAATCCGAACGAGACGGAAGTGTTGGGAGAGAAGAGTTACGCGCGATTGGAGGATGTGCCAGAGAAGATTGAGATTGTGGACGTTTTTCGGAGGGCGGCAGAGGTGCCACTGGTGGTGGAGAGCGCGATAAGGGTTGGGGCGAAGGTCGTTTGGATGCAGTTGGGGATTGAGAATGCGGTGGCGGCGGTGCGAGCAAGGGCCGCGGGGTTGATTGTAGTTGAGGATGCGTGCATTTTGGTGGAGCACCGCCGGAGAATGAAAGAGTTGGGATAACGTAGGATGGAATAGTGGAGAAACGTGTGTCCCGCGCTGATTTGGTGCGTGGGATTTTTATTTGGAGGGGAGAAAAGCATGCGTTGCGCAAATGCATTGCGAGGAATGGGAAGGCGCACAGCAATCCGACCACTGGGCACGGCATGCCGTGTCCCTACAACGGAAGGGGGAAGATTGCCAAATTGCGTTTGCCGGGGAGGATGACGGCCAGGAAGCGGCCGTCGGGGGAGATGTTGAATTCGCGGATGGAGAGGCCGTGGAGGAGCGGTTGCGGCGTGGGTTGGAGAATGGGGACGTCCTTGCCTGGTTTTTGCGCGGTGAGGTCAGGAAGGGCGATCCAGACGAGGTCGCCGGATTTTCGTTCGACGGCGCGCTTGAGCATGATGCGATTCTCGTCGTGAGACCAATGGAAAACGCCGAGGCCCACGCGCAGGTGGACAAAGTGATCAGGAGCGGCGAGGTCGCGAACTTCCAAAACTTCTCTATCGATGAAATACGCCACTTTGCGGCCGCTGGGGGAAACGGAGAGTCCGCCGGCATAGCCTTCGAGGGTGGCGACTTCCTTATCGTCCTGCGCAAGAAGCTCGAGGCGCTGAAGGCGCGGTGGCCCCGATTGTGCGCGGTCTTGTTCCACGGCGATGGCGGCATTCGTGCGAGGGATGCGATCGGAGTCGACGAAGGTGCGGCCCTCGAAGGCAAGACCGGCCGGGCCAGTCGTGATATTAGTGTAGCGAAAAGAAAAGAGCATGTGCGGCTTGATGGCTTCTTCGAAATAGACGATGGTCGCATTGTCCTGTAGCCAAGAGGCGTTGAAGCAGTCCTTGATGAGGCTTTCGCCCTTGCCGAGGCGGATTTCTTTGCCGCTATCTTCGAGCGCGAGAGTCATGGAGGAATCTTCGGTGCGGCCGCCTTCGTCGACGACACTGGTGGTGAAAAGCTGCGCGAGGATCATGCGGCCATTGGGAGACCAGTGGAAGGCATCGACGGCATAAGAGAAGAGCGTTTCGCCGCGGTTGAACTTGTCGCCTTGGAGCAAGCGGCGGCGCTTGCCGCTGGTTTCCTGCAGCCAGATGTCGTCGTGCTGTAGGTCGTACTTTTTGGTTTTGATGTTGCGGCGGGCGGAATAGACGATGCGGCCGTCGGGAGCGAAAGAGAAGGCGGTGACTTCGTCGTCGATGTTTTGGAGAGGCTTGTCGAGATCCTGGGCGCGAGAAACCGGAAACGAACACAGGCCAATGAGCACGCAAATCAGCGAGCAGAGCAGGCGCAGCGAGCGGAGACGGTTGAAGAGGGGAGCGCGGGTCATGGTTTGGGGTGGGGCGCTGTATAAGGATGGCAGCACGGGGCTTTGGATGGGGTGAATTCCATTATTTCGACGCGGGTGCCGTCGGGGTCGTAGGCATCCAGGCTGTTTTTTCCATCGCGGCCGATCTCGGGACCGTCAAACTCTTGCAACCCGTTTTTGTGCAATTGAACCGCGGCAACCTGGGCATCTTTCACGCCGAGAGAGAAATGGTTTTGCACACCGAGTTCTTTGTGGCTGGCGTTGGCGGGAATGTTCAGCATGTATTCGATCCAGCTGTGGCCGTCGGGCACTTGGATTTCATACCAGTCGAGCCCGTCATCCTTTAAACCGCCGTGCCAGTAAAGGCGAAAGCCGAGAAGATCGAAATAGAAATGGTTTTCGGCTGCGAGATCTTTCACGACGAAACCGGCATGCAGGATTCGCACGTAAGGCCACGCGGCGGGTGGCGGGTCATCAACCGGAATAGCGAATCGCTGGATGAAGGAAATGGGATTGCCTTCCGGGTCACGAGCCTCGAAGTGCGTGTCGAAGGGTTGTTTGCCGTATGGGTTTGGATCCTTCGAGATTTTGTTGGTGGTTACGCCGTGGGCGACAAGATAGCTCCTCATCCCCTCGACGTCGTCGGTGGCGAAAGAAATTTCCGCGAGCCAGCTCTTCGCGTCGGGAGACGGAACCTTCTCCAGAAGTATTGTCTGATTTTGTGTCCAGCCGACTGTAAAGCAAGGAACAGAGGTATAAGAGCACATGCCTCCTTTGGGGCGAACACCAATCAGCTTCGAGTAGAACGCGCGCGATTTCTCGATGTCGGTGACATAGATGCGGACGTGATCAATGCCAGTAATGCGTGGGTGAGTTGGTTTCTCCTGAGCGGCGAGCGAGGAGCCGAAACAGAAGGCGGTCAGGACAAGGGCGAATCGATTCATCCACATACTTCTGAATTTTGACATGAGGCGGGATTGTTTGTGAAATGCGTCACTGCTTTGGACCGGGGTGCGGACCGGTGAATTCGGAGCAGCATGGTTTTTGGACGGGCGTGAATTCCATGAATTCGACGCGGGTATCGTCAGCGTCGTAGATGTTGAGCTGCCATTTGCCGTCGCGGCCGATTTTGGGTTGTTCGGAGAGTTTGATGCCAGCTTTCGTGACCTGGTCGGTGATGGCCTGGATGTCAGGAACGCCGAGGGAGATGTGATTCATTACGCCGCGCGTGTGTTTATTGGCATCGGGCGAAATATTGAGCATGTACTCGACCCAATCGGTGCCTTCGGGGACTTGCATGGCGACCCAGTCGTCTCTTTCTTCCGTCATGCCTCCGTGCCAATAAGGACGGAAGCCTAGTTCATTCACGAAGAAGCGATCGACGACCTCGCGATTGTTAACGATGAAGCCTGCATGAATGATGCGAACCGGATTAGGAGGATTGGATGGAGGCAGGCCGGCATTCACGTCTTCCGCGTTGGCCAAATGATAGGAGTCCGTAATTGAAATGTGATGCCCCTCGCGATCCATGAGAGCGAGGCGGATGAGTTCCCCGCCGTGCTTCTTCTTGACCTCGTCAAAGTCGACTTTGTTGAAGTTGAAGTATTTTTTGAATCCCTCGAGGTCATCGGTGAGGAAAGACACCTCGGCGAGAAGGTTCGCAGGAAGAGGAACGGGCGCTTTTTCAAACTTAATGCGCTGGCCGGAAGGAAGAAACAAAAACGGGGAAGGAGCCGCTGCGCAATATTCGCAGGAGCGGCCTGGATCGATGAGCTTTAGATAGAACTTGCGCGCTTCGGTTACGTCCGAAACAAGGATGGTAACGCCGGCGATGCCGAGAACACGCGGGCGCTTCGGCACTTTGCGCTTCGCCACAGCGGGAAAACATAGAAGTAAAACGGTAAAAAGTAGTGCGATCTTTTTCATGCGATGTCCTCAGAGATTGGATGCCGAACGAGATTTTACCTTGCGAATTTCATCTAGGCGAGCACGAAGGCGCTGTTCGAAGCCTTGGTCGGTGGGCTTGTAGTAAGTGCGGCTGGCGAGATTGTCGGGGAGGCAGGTCATGTCCGTCACTTTTTCGTCGAAATTGTGGGCGTATTTGTAGCCCTCGCCATAGCCGACATTCTTCATGAGGCCGGTGACGGCGTTGCGGAGATGCAGGGGGACGGGATCGGCTTCGGTTTTGTGCACGTCGTCGAGGACTTCGCCGTAGGCAGTGTAAACGGCATTGGATTTTGGCGCGAGCGCGAGATAGACGGCGGCTTGCGCAAGTGCGAGATTGCCTTCGGGCACGCCGAGGAAATCGAAAGCATCTTTGGCGGCTAGCGTGACGGCCAGCGCGCCCGGCTCAGCGAGGCCGATGTCTTCGCTGGCCATGCGAACCATGCGGCGCGCGAGATAGAGCGGGTCTTCGCCGGATTCGAGCATGCGAGCAAGCCAATATAAAGCGGCGTCGGGATCGGAATTGCGCACAGATTTGTGGAGCGCGGAGATGAGATTGAAGTGCTCTTCGCCGGCTTTATCGTAGCGCAGGAGTTTGCGCTGGAGAACGTCTTCGAGAAGTTCGCGGGTAATGGTGCGCGCGCCAGATGCGTTGAGCTTTGCACTGCGAGCCGCAAGGTCGAGCGTGTTGTAGGCGGAGCGGGCGTCGCCGTTGGCATAAGAAGCGATGCGAAAGAGGACGTCGTCGCTGGCTTCCACGTTTTCGTTGCCGAGACCGCGTTCTTTATCGACAATGGCGCGTCGAAGCAGGTCGACGATTTGCGGCGTGGTGAGCGGATCGAGAACGTAGACTTTGGTGCGCGAGAGAAGCGGCGAGATCACTTCGAATGAAGGGTTTTCGGTGGTTGCGCCGATAAACGTAATATGACCAGCTTCGACATAGGGGAGAAAAGCGTCCTGCTGAGCTTTGTTGAAGCGATGGACTTCGTCGACGAAGACAATGGTGCGCTGGCCAGCGTGGGACTTGCGCTCGGAAGCGGCCATGACCTCCTTGATTTCCTTGATGCCAGCCAGGACCGCGCTGAAGGCGACAAATTCCGAGCGAGTCAGGCGAGCAATTAAGCGCGCGAGTGTGGTTTTACCGCAGCCCGGTGGGCCCCATAGCAGCATCGAGCTGATTTGATCGTTTTCAATTTGCTGGCGGAGTGGTTTGCCGGGGCCGAGGAGTTTTTCCTGGCCGATGAATTCATCGAGCGTGCGAGGACGCATGCGCCCAGCAAGCGGCTGATGGGCCGAGTCTTCGAACGCGGACTGCGGCAATTTGGAGAAAAGGCTCACGATTTGGTCCGGGTATTTTCCGATAAAGAGTTACGCTGGCGAGCGGCTTCGTAGAAGAGAACTGCGGCGGCCGCGGCGGCGTTGAGCGACTCTATGCCGCTGGCCATGGGAATGCGAATGCGGGCGTCGGCGCTGCGTTCGACTTCTTCGGGCAGGCCTGCGCCTTCATTTCCCACAAGTAGGGCAACAGGTTCGCACCAATCTACTTCCCAGGGGGAGAGAAGCGGAGCGATTGTGCCGGAATGGGGCCCAGCATGCTGCGCCCCTACAACGGATGAAGAGATTTCGTGTGCGGAAGAGGCTAGGGTGCGAACATTGGCGATTTTGAGCTGCGTGAGAAGAATCGGCAGCGACATTGCAGTGAGAATGGGAAGATGAAGCGCCGCCCCGGCGGAGGCGCGCAACGCCTTCGGCGAAAAAGGACTGGCGGTGCCTGATTGGCCGGAAGCGGCTGTGACTGCACCAGTGGCGCCGAAGGCCGCTGCTGTCCGCATAATCGTTCCGACATTGCCGGGGTCTTGCACGCCAGCGAGGACCACAAGAAGCGGAGCACACGCGGAAATCGGTGCGCGGAGCATTTCGTCGAAAGTCGAGGTGCGCGGATGGACCAGCGCAGCAACGCCCTGCGGATGCTCGGTGTCGGCAAGGCCTTCAAACAGGCGGTCAGTGGTGCGTAGCGTGGAAAAAGCCATTTCCGGCCTGTCGATCAGAGGAGCGAGTCGTTGGTGATGACGTTCGCCGGATTCGCTGAAGAGGACCGCTTCGATGGGGCAGCCGGAGCGCAGGGCTTCTTCGACTAGGCGGACGCCTTCGACGCCGACGGCGCCGGATTCCGTCGGCAGACCTCCGCGGAGCGCCATGCGGAACTCTTTGAGCCAGCGATTCTCGCGGCTGGTGAGGACTCCGGGCACGGCTGAGGTTGCAGCGTTGCGGGCGGATTTGCCTGGAGTGGCCACCAAGGGGAGCGTAACAAATTTCGAGTGCGAGAGGTTAGCCGTCGTGCCGCCAGAGTGGTGGTCGGTTCAGCCCTTTGGTTCAACTCCGGGAAAAAAGGCGGACGCTACGCCGGCCCTGCGGAGGAAGCTATTGGCGCGGTGTGTTGTGATTCGGAAGACGCGAGACGCGCGCGAATCCCTGCAAGGAGTTCGAAGGAGCGGAGGCGCGCGGAGTGATCGTAGATGTGTGCCGTGGTCATGATTTCGTCGGGCTGCGTGACTTCGATGAATTTGAGTACGCCGCGCTCGACGGTTTCCGGGGACACCACGGCAGAGACCAGGAGCGTCATGCCGGCGGAAGCTTTCTCTGCGGGCGACCAGTAGGAATCGATGTCGTCGATGGGCGGCGGAATTTGGCCGGGAGTGCCGCGGCGAAGATTTGTGATAGCCTGCTGGACCGAACTGAAAAGGCAGCGCGCTTGGGCGCCGGTTTCGGCAACGATGACGTTCAGGCCCAGCATGGCGTAGGGGTGATCGAGTTGCCGTGATGGCTTGAACTGCGTGCGATAGAGCTGGAGCGCCTGCATCATGTCGGCGGGCGCGAAATGCGAGGCGAACGCAAACGGCAGGCCGAGCTCGGCGGCAAGTTGCGCGCTGAAGAGACTCGAGCCGAGCACCCAAATGGGCACGAGTAAGCCGGCGCCGGGAACGGCGCGAATTATTTGATTGGGTGCGGCAGATTCGAAATAGGCTTGCAGTTCCTCGACGTCTTGCGGGAAGTTGTCGGAAGTGGAAGCAATGTTGCGCCGCAGGGCGCGCGCTGTGGGCTGGCTTGGCACAGTGACAGGTTGACTTTCCACACTTTCCGTACGTCTCGCTCAGAGATCCCGGCCGCATATCCCCGATCCTGGCAAGGGCAGCCTTGAGATCGGCACCTTTTACTTCGAGCTGCTCGAGTGAAGTTAGTGACATGTGGAGCCCTCCTTCTTGTAGTGTCTACACTACAAGACATCTAAGAAGAGTACCTTCAATCACTGCATCTCGTCAAACACCACAATGGTGACCTACGCCCTTCCGGCAGGCTCTTATTGCATGCGGTAGGTGGGTGTGTTAGCTTCGCCGGGATTGACTGAAATTGTGCGCGAAGCGTCAGCGGATGAGTTTAGGGCTTCGCCAAAGGCCAAAAAATTGCCGGCAGAACTGTTGCGTGTGAATGCGCAAAACCCGGAATCGGAAGTGCTGCGCTACGCGGCGGACTTTCTGACGCGGGGAAGTGTTGTCGCTATTCCTACCGACACGTTTTACGGGCTGGCTGCCGACCCGTTTAATCTCGCCGCTGTGGATGAAATTTACAGGGTGAAGGGGCGCCCGGAGACGCGCGCGCTGCCCATCCTGGTGCGTTCGCTCGAACAAGCCATGCAACTGGCTCGCGAAGTGCCGCAGATTTTTTTGCGGCTGGCGCAGGAGTTCTGGCCGGGCGCGCTGACGCTGGTCGTGGACGCCGCGAACCGCTTGCCGCTGAAAGTGACAGCGAACACAGGGAAAGTAGCGTTGCGCTGGCCGAAGAGCGATGTGGCGCGGAGGCTAATCGAAGAGTTCGACGGGCCAATCACTGGAACCAGCGCGAATATTTCGGGATTTCCCTCCTGTTCGAACGTCGAGCAGTTGATGAAGCAGCTTGGCGGACGTCTACCGCTGGTCCTGGACGGCGGAGAAACCGGCGCGGTGCTGGGTTCGACGATTGTTCATGTCCACGGCGGGGCATGGAAGATTATTCGCGAAGGAGCGATTCCCGTGGCGGAGATTGAGAAGGCGTTGAAGTAGGAGACGCGGGATGCGCTCATCGAACCGCAGGTAGAGTGGCGAGAAAGTCGAAGTCGCCGGTGGGCGAAAGCGGTAGATCGCCAAGCGAGCGCCGATGGACGGAAACAACGTCGGTGAACCAGAGCGGTAGGTAGGGCAGATCCTCCGCAAGGATTTTTTGAGCTTCGCTGCAGAGTGCCTTCCTTTTTTCGCGATCCGTTTCGGTGCGAATTTGGTCGACTAGCGCGTCGATGCGCGGGTTGCGGTAGTGTCCGCGATTGGCACCGTCGGGCGGGAAGCGCTTCGAGGAAAAGACAAATTCGAAGACGTCGGGATCGTTGTTGGCACCGACCCAGCGCGAATAGGTGAGCTGGAAATTGCCTCGCGCGGCGTCGGAAAGAAGCGTGGCAAGCTCCAGAGGACGCAATTCGAGATCGACGCCGACGCGACGCCATTGTTCTTGCAGGACTGCGCCCATGAGACGGGCTTGTTCTTCGGTGGAGGTTTTCAGCGTGAGGTGGAAACGCGCGCCATCTTGCTTGCGGGGGAACCCGGCGGAGTCGAGAATTTGTTCGGCGCGGGCGGAATCGAGCGCGTATTGCGCGACGTTCGGTTCGTAGGCCCAGTGATTGGGCGGAAGAATGCCGCTGGCAATGCGCGCTTCTCCGTGAAGGAGATAGCGAATGAGCGCTTCGCGATCGGTGGCGAAGGCGAGCGCCTGACGGACTTCGCGTTTGGCGAGGATGGGATCTTCGAGATTGAAGCCGAGGTAGCCAAAATTTGTGCCGGGACGCTCCGTAACGGCGAGGGCGGGCTGACGAGCAAGGACGGGAATCATATCCGGCGAAAGAGAACTCATTTCCAGGTCGGCAGAGCTTTTGCGCAGCTCGAGGGCGCGGACGACAGCGTCGGGAACAACGCGAAAACGGACTCGGGCGATTTGCGGTGCGCCGCGAAAGTAATCGGGATTGCGCTCGACGAGGACTTCTTCGTCCTGCCTCTGCGAAGAGAAGCGAAACGGGCCGGAACCGATGGGATGGCGCGAAAAATCGGCGCCGGCATCGCGTGGAACGATGCCGACGGCGGGGCGCGCGAGATTCCAGAGGAACGAGGCGTACGGCTCTGTGAGATGAAAGACGATCGTTGAAGCCTCGGGAGTTTCGATCGAGCCGATCATGCGGAAAGCGCCGCGCTTTGGAGAGTGAGTGGCGGGGTTGAGGATGGAGTCGAAGGTGTATTTGATGTCGGCGGCAGTGAGTGGGCGTCCGTCGTGGAAATGGACGCCTGAGCGTATATGGAAAATGTAGGTGAGAGGGTCGGGCGTGCTCCAGGATTCGGCGAGGTCGCCGTGGAAATTCATCTGGTCGTCGCGTTCGAGCAGGCTGCTGAAGAGGAGGCCGTCGATTTTTTGGGATTGGGAGTCGGTGGCGAAGCGTGCGTCGAGATTTGTTGGGTTGGATTCGATTAAGAAAGTGAGGGAACTGGGGTCGAACGAATTGCTAGGGCCACAACCAGCCAAAAAAAGGAGCAAAGATTTAACGCAGAGGACACAGAGGAGAGGCAGAGTTCGCGGAGAAGATGGGGCGCTATTGGGGCGGGGCATAGGAGATTTTACCGAGAACGGCAGGGCCGCGTGCACCGGTGGCGGACGGGAGATTTCCGGGGCGTCGATGGAAAGATTCGTATGCTAATAGAGCGAAAGCAAACGCTTCTTTGGCGTCTTCGGGGATCCCAAAGTTTGAAGATGGAAGAATCTCGATGCCGCTTAGAGCAGCGGAAAGTTGCGCGAGGAGAAGAGGATTCTTTGCGCCACCACCGGAAACAATGAGTTGACGGATTTTTGTTTTGGGTGAGACGAAGCGGTTCAGCGCGTCGACGACGGAAAGCGCAGTGAAAATCGTTGCTGCACGGATCAAATCGGCGGCCTTGGCGCGATGTTTTTTGCCGAGGGCGAGAACCTTTTGCAGATAAGCGTGACCGTAATATTCGCGGCCCGTGGATTTTGGAGGAGCGATCTTTAGATAGGGATCGCGCATCAGTTCGTTGAGAAGCGCGGGGACCGAGCGGCCAGTTTGCGCGATGCGGGCGTCTTTGTCGAAACGCTGGCGGCCATGGCTGAAGTGAGCGACGAGGGCGTCGATCAGCATATTGGCGGGGCCGGTATCGAACGCGAGGATCTGTTCTGGCTTTGCCGCGGCGGGAATCACTGTGATGTTCGCGATGCCGCCGAGATTCAGCGAGATGCGGCCGAGTTTTTCGTCGCGATAGAGAAGATAGTCGGCATAAGGGACGAGCGGAGCGCCTTGGCCACCGAGAGCGATGTCGGCGGGGCGAAACTCGCCGACGGTGGTAATGCCCGTGCGCACGGCGATGATGGATGGCTCGCCGATTTGCAACGTTGAAGCTGTGGGGCGGCCAAGATACGGTGCGGGCTTTCCCTGATGAAAAATAGTTTGGCCGTGACTGCCGATGAGTGCGATGCGTTTTGGTGAGACGCAAAATGTTCGGCAAGCGGCGAGAGCTGCTTCGGCGAAGACTTCTCCCAAGCGAAAATTCAACTGGCTGAGTTCACCGGCTGTGAAGGAGTGTTGCTCGGCGACGCGCAGAATTTCCTTGCGCAACGCAGCAGGGAATTTGCTCGAAGTGTGGCCGAGAAGTTTCGCATGCAGATGCGGTGACGCGCCGGAGAGGCGTGCTAGCGCGACGTCAATACCGTCGGCGGAAGTGCCAGACATAAGGCCGAGAACAAGCATGTGGGAATTATGAGGTCTCAACTCTTTCCTTTTCGCTACAAAATCCAGCGCCCGTCTTCATATTCAAAATAGCCAAGCGTGCCTTTCGTGCAAGAAAGGAATATGCCGAAACCGCGTCTCAAAATGGCCCAGACTGCCTCTTTCAAAGCCATTTCCTTGCCGTCGAATTCACCTTCTTCTGCAATCACATAACAGATGTCCGCAGCCCCTTTGGATTTAAGGATGCTCAGGGTTCTGTTAAGGCCGCCTGGGAAGGAGGAATCGGTACCGCAAATCTCATGTCCAGATGCTCAGAGTGGGCAAGCTCACGGGTAACATCTCTCCTTCGCTTCGGTTTCTGTAACAATTCCAGATATCGGCTTTGGCGCTTTGGAAGTATGAAGGCCCTGATCAAGGCTTCTTCACGTTCAGTTTGTTCGCTCATGAGATCTGTTTCTTGAGTTCGGCGAGCAGATTGAGGGCGTCGAGGGGCTTGAGTTGGTCGAGGTCTGCGCCACGGAGTTTGTCGAGGACGGCGCGGTCTAGGGCGGTGAAGAGGACTTCCTGGTGGCCGTTGCGGCGTTTTCGGGAAGAGGCAGAAGCA
Organism: Candidatus Acidiferrum sp.; assembly: GCA_036521695.1. Classification (GTDB taxonomy): domain Bacteria; phylum Acidobacteriota; class Terriglobia; order Acidiferrales; family UBA7541; genus Acidiferrum. The sequence goes on from DATDHE010000588.1 coordinate 12,305, forward strand.
CCTGCCAAGGCGCCGACTGAGCTTGCCGACGGATCATCGAGCGCGCTGGGAGAGAGTGTTTCGCTGAGAGCGTGCTCGCTCTGCTCGTGTTTTTTGAGGACTTCGCGGGCGCGCTCTATGACGCTGCGGGGAAGGCCGGCGAGGCGAGCGACTTCGATGCCGTAGCTTTTGTCGGCGCTGCCGGGCTCGACGCGGCGCAGAAAAATAATTTCGTTTGGCGTCTCTTTTACGGAAACGTGAACATTTTGCACGCCCGTGAGGAGGTCAGCGAGCTCTGTGAGCTCGTGGTAGTGCGTGGCGAAAAGCGTGCGCGCACGAGTGTGCTTCTGCAGATGCTCGACGACGGCCCAGGCGATGGAGAGGCCATCGAACGTAGCAGTGCCGCGGCCGACTTCATCGAGAAGAACGAGACTCGAAGGGGTGGCGTGATGCAGGATGGCGGCGACTTCGCTCATCTCAACGAGAAACGTGGAGCGGCCGCGAGCGAGGTTATCGCTGGCGCCGATGCGCGTGAAAATACGGTCGGTAACAGGAAGTTTTGCCTGGCGCGCCGGGACGAACGAGCCCATCTGCGCCATCAGCACAATCAGCGCGGCTTGACGAAGGTAAGTGGATTTGCCCCCCATGTTCGGCCCAGTGATAAGCAAGAGCTGCTGCCGGCCGGGGTCGAAGCAAAGATCATTGGGAACGAAGCGCTCGCCGCGCTGGCGGAGAAGCTCTTCGATGACTGGATGACGCCCGCCAACCATGAGCAGCTCGCCGGTGGCGTTGAACTCCGGACGCGCATAGCCGCGGTCGGCGGCAAGCTTCGCAAACGAAGTGAGCACGTCCAACTGCGCGACAGCGGCAGCCGTACGGCGAAGGCGCTTGGCCTGCGCGGCGATACCCGAGCGAATCTCGACGAACAGTTGGCGCTCGATTTCGAGAATGCGCTCGTCCGCCGCGAGAATTTTGCGTTCGTACTCTTTCAGCTCGGGAGACGTGAATCGTTCGGCGTTAACAAGTGTCTGCTTGCGTTCATAGTCGGGGGGCGCGAGATGAAGATTGGGTTTCGAAATCTCCATGTAGTACCCAAAGATCGAATTAAAGCGAATCTTCAGCGAAGCGATGCCGGTGCGTTTCCGCTCGCGTTCTTCCATCGCGGCGATAATCTGCTTGCTATGCTGGCTGAGGTTGCGAAGTTCGTCGAGCTCGCCATCATAGCCGCTGCGAATCATTCCGGGATCGGTGGCGAGAGCCGGAGGCTCGTCGGCGATGGCGCGCTCGAGACTCTCGCGGACGTCCGCGAGTTCGTCAATTTCGCCGTGCAGATGGCGGAGCAGCGCGCTGCCACCCACAGGGGGTGGCGTCAAAAAATTCTTCAGCACGGGGAGCTGGACAAGCGATTTGCGCAACGCGACGAGTTCGCGTGGTGAGGCCAGGCCAAGAGTAATGCGGCTCGTGAGGCGCTCAAGATCCTGGATGCTGCGCAGCTCCTTGCGGATTTCGCCTCGAACCACGGTTTGCTGTACGAGATGCGCAACGGATTCAAGGCGCGCTTCGATAGCGTCGAGATCAATCAGCGGCCGCAAAATCCAGGAACGCAATAGCCGTGCGCCCATGCCGGTGACGGTTGCATCTAGAGCGGCTACGAGAGTCACAGGCCCGCTTCGGTTAGACTCCTCCGTAAAAATTGGCGTGATGAGCTCAAGGTTGCGCACGGTGACGGGATCGAGAACAAGCGTCTCGTGGTGCTCGTAGTAGCGCACGCGGTCCAAATGGTGGAGCGCCTCCACGCTCGGCGGCTGCCTGCTCGTCGAGCCAGCGCCCGTGTCTGGACCGCGAGCGGCGTTCTCCCTCAAATAATGAACGATAGCGCCGGCGGCCGCGAGCGCTTGTGGATGATCGTCGAGGCCCAATCCCGTGAGCTCCGCGACCCCAAACTGTTCGCGCAGAATCCGCTCGGCGTAGTCCCGCTGGAAGATCCAGTCTTCGAGACGGCTTTCGACGCCCCCTGTGCCCTCGAGAAGGGAGCTCTTTGAGGTTTCGAAAAGCTGCTGCGGACGGGGAAGTAGCGTTTCGCGGGGATGGAGAAGCTGCAACTCGTCGTGAAGGGCTTCGTCGGCGTCAGCCCCGGAAAACTCCGTGGACTGGAACTCGCCGGTCGAAAGGTCCACGAACGCTAAGCCAACCGGCGAACCGGAGGGGTGTTTAGCCACGGCGGCCAAATAGTTGTTTTCGCGAGCGTCGAGAACCGAACCGTCGGTGGCCGTGCCCGGCGTGATGACGCGAACAACTTCGCGGCGCACCAGTTTTTTACCCGGTCCTGGCAGTTCCATCTGATCGCAAATCGCAATTTTGAAGCCGCCGCGGATGAGCCGCGCGATGTAGCCATCGGCTGCGTGATAGGGCACGCCACACATAGGAATGGGCTGGCCCTTTTCGCGGTTGCGCGAGGTTAGGGTGATTTGCAGTTCGCGTGAAGCCAGGATCGCGTCTTCGTAGAACAGCTCATAGAAATCGCCGAGGCGGAAGAGCAACAGCGCATACGGATAGCGTGTCTTGATCGCGTGGTACTGCTGCATCAGTGGTGAGGTCGGCTCGCTCATCGCTCAACCAGTATTTTTTCGTACGTCAAAAACACAAACACCCACGCGAGAGAGCTCATTCGCAGATTCCTAGCTCTGTAAGTATAAAAGCATAATCGAGGGCTATCTCCCGCAAATAGTCATAACGCCCAGAAGCCCCGCCGTGGCCCGCGCCCATGTTCGTTTTGAAAAGCAAAGCATTAGTATCCGCTTTCAACGTGCGCAGCTTCGCCACATACTTCGCAGGCTCCCAAAACATAACCTGGCTGTCGTTCAGCCCTGTTTTTACGAGCATCGTAGGATAATTTTTGGCCTCGAGATTCGTGTACGGGCAGTAGCTCTTCATATAGAAATAATCTTCAACGATACGAGGGTCACCCCACTCTTCATACTCGCCTACGGTGAGAGGCAGCGAAGAGTCGAGCATGGTATTCAGCACGTCGACGAAAGGCACGTGATTAATGACCATGCGAAAGAGATCAGGTCGCATGTTTGCAGTCGCGCCCATCAAGAGGCCACCCGCGCTGCCGCCTTCTATAATGAGCCTCCGCGGCGCGGTATAGCGTATCGCGATGAGATGCTCGGCCACGGCAATAAAATCGCTAAACGTATTGCGCTTATGCCGAAGACGGCCCGTGTCATGCCACGGCTTGCCAAGTTCGCCGCCACCACGAACGTGCGCGACCGCAAAAATGAAGCCACGATTGAGAAGACTCAAGCGGTTGGAGCTGAAATTTACGGCGATAGAGTGGCCGTAGCTGCCGTAGCCGTAGAGCAGCAAAGGCGCCGAGCCGTCCTGCGGCGTGTCCCGCCGATAGACGATTGAAATGGGCACGCGCGTACCGTCCTCGGTCGTGGCGTTAAGCCGTTCGCTGACGTATTGCGAGGCGTCGTAACCGCCAAGCACCGGCTGCTCTTTGCGAAGCAAGGGTTCTCGCGTCCGAACGTCATAGTCAAACACGGAACGCGGCGTAATGAAGGATTCATACTGGTAGCGCACAAAGGATGCGTCGAACTCGGGGTTATCTCCGAGTGAGGCGTTGTATGCCGGCTCCGAGAATTCGATGCGGTGCGATGCGGAGAGAGCATTGGGTGCTTCAGCCCCGAGATCCACGATACGAAGATAAGGCAGTCCGCCTTCACGCTCAGTCAGAATGATATGCGATCGAAACACCTCGAGCCCGGCGAGCATTACGTCGGCACGATTCGGGACGATCTCACGCCATTTCGCGCGCTTCGAGTCCGCCACGGGCGCGCAGACAAGCCGAAATGTCCGGCCTTGTGAGTTGGTACGGATGAAGAAGTAGCCGTCCGTTTTATTCGGATTTGCACCGCGCGGTTCTCGCGTGAGCGGATTCGGATGATGGTCCACGTAATACTCGTGGTCCGTCTCGCGTGCTGCGATTATGCGAAACTCGCCGTACGGCTGCGCCGCAGGCAGAAAGCGCACCTCACTTGTCGTGTGGCTCGCAATTGCCAGCAGAAGAAAAGCGCCGCTGCGGGTGCGCTCGATTTCAATGCGGAAGCGCTCGTCGGTCTCTTCATAAATCATCGTGTCTGGCTCCGCCGATCCAGCTACGTGGCGATAGAGCCGGTGAGCGCGCTTCGTCGTTGGGTCTTCAACCGTGTAAAAAAGCGTGCGATTGTCCGCCGCCCAAGCCGCACTGGTCACGCGTTCCATCACTTCAGGGAAATCCCGGCCACTCCACAGATTCTTGATGTGCAGCGTGTATTGCCGGAATCCCGTGGTATCCAGAGCGTAGGCCAGAAGCTGATTGTCATTGCTAACGTCGAAAGCGCCAAGTCCGAGAAATGAGTGGCCCTCCGCCAAACGATTCAGGTCCAAAAGTATCTCGTCCAGCGAACCGCCAGAGTCGATGCGCCGGCAATGCATGGGATACTGCTTGCCTTCCTCCGTACATGTGAAATAAAGAAAGTCGCGCAAGCGGTAAGGAACGCTCAAATCCGTCTGAAGAATCCGGCCGAGCATTTCCTGGTAGAGCGCCTCCTGAAAAGATTCCGTAGGCCGCAAGATTGCGTCGGTGTAGGCGTTTTCCACCTCGAGATAAGCGATGACCTCTGGGTTCTCTTTTTGGCGCAGCCAGGCGTAGTGATCAACTCGCCGGTCGCCGTGCAAAATGGTCTCGACCGGCTCGCGGCGCGCTAGCGGCGGCGCAAGCGCCGTACTGTCTGTGGTCTCTTTCGAAAATGCTGGTGCTTCTTCTTTTGCGTCTGGGTTCATGCGTCTATTGATCTGATGCGCTCGGCGGGGTGGGCGCCGGGCCTTGCGCCGGATTTAGCCGGAGTCACACTGAGCAACGGCGAAATACCTTCGTCCGTTATACTAACGGAAGTCCGCGGCGGGACAAAGCCGCGCTGCCCGCGGGTAAGGATAGAGATGGCGCAGGAAATCGAAATCAAGCTGAGAATCAGCGACCTAAAAGCTTTGAGGCGTACATTGAAGCGTCTAGACGCACGCTCGGTGGGAGCTGGATCAGGCCGCGTTCATGAGTGGAACGTCATTTTCGACACGCCCGACGGTGGACTCGCCAAACATGGTCAACTGCTCCGCATTCGAATTGAAACGCCCGAAGCCAAATCAAAGAACGCCAAGAGCTCGCCCGCCAAGCGCATTCTGCTAACCTTCAAGAGGCCGGTCGTCGCGGGAACGGCACCTTCCGCGAGCGACCAAGAAAGCCACCGCCACAAAGTGCGCGAAGAGATCGAGGTCGAAATAGCCAGTGCCACGGTCCTTGCCAAAATCTTCGAAGGGCTGGGAATGCGCGGCTGGTTCCGCTATGAAAAGTACCGCACCACATTTCGCTTGCCCGCCACGTCTAGCTGGGCGAAGGGCTTGCTCATCGAACTGGATGAAACCCCCATCGGACCGTTCGTCGAACTCGAAGGGCCACCTGCGGCGATCGACCGCGCCTCACAAGAAATTGGCTATTCTCGGCGGGACTACGTCTTGAGGAGTTATCTCGCTCTCTATGTAGAAGAATGCCGCCGCCTAGGCCAAGAACCTCGAGACATGCTCTTCGCAGCCAAGAAATAGCCATCCCAAAAGAAAAAATCAAAAAAATCGCTCACAAAGTCATTCTTTGCTTGACTTTGAAACAGGCCCGGCTTATCACTGCACGTGCGACTGCAATTTGGTGATTCAATTGCTCAACCATGGCAGTTCGCGATCGCATGGCGGCTCTATCGCTGACATGCAGGAGTGGATTCTCTTCTGATGAATGCGTCCAACGAACTGGAACCTGGCCCTAGTCGCTTCCGCAAGAAGTGGTCTGTTGGGGTAAGGCTTGTGAAGGTCGATTGGGCAACGTCGCGCGAGGCGCAGCACCTCCCGCAGGCGGTGGGGTGGGGAGGGTTCACGTCTGGCTAACGGTAAGTCCATTTTTATTAGGCACTTGCCCGCAGCCGAAGTCATTTCGGTATGCGGGCCTTTTTGTTGATGCCTACTCGGTAAAGAAACTGCATTGAGCGCCCTTTGGCGAGTTTGGCCCGCAGGGCGACGGGCAGGGAAGAGGTCGTGCGATGGAAATCTACGCTACAGAATTGATGGGCGCGCAAGCCTACGACGCGCAGGGCAACTTCGTGGGCCGCGTGCGCGAATTCTTTATCGAGCCCTCCCAAGTGACCAACCGGCTGTCGCATTTCCTGATCTCGCGCGGCCGATTCCAACCGCTGCTGGCCCGCCATGATCAGGTAGCCACTTTTGCTCCGGGCACGATGCGGCTAAACGTCAGCGAGCGAGCCCTGCAGCTTTATGAACCGAACGAATCGTTGCTGGCGGTGCGCAAGGATTTGATGGACCAGCAGATAATCGACACGCGAGGACGCAAAGTCGTTCGCGTAAACGACGTGGATTTGACGGAATTCAAGACCAATGGAAATGTAGAGCTGAGGGTCACTCAGGTGGATGTGGGCCTTCCCGGCGCGGTGCGAAGGCTCCTGCAAGGAGTCGTTTCCCCAGGCGTTATTCGCAAGCTGCAGCGCAAGCTGCCGCAAGGTGCGATTCGCTGGGAATTCGTTAATTTGATCGAGTCGGACCCCTTGCGGCGTGTAAAACTGCGAATCACGCACGAAAAACTAGAAGACCTGCACCCGGCTGACCTGGCCGAAATCATGGAAGACCTATCAGCGGCGGAGCGGCAGGGAATTATCGCCTCGCTCGACGAAGAGACCGCCGCGGCCGTTCTGGCCGAGCTCGACGAACGGCTGACCACGCAGATTGTCGAGAAGCTAGACCCTGAGAAGGCTGCCGACATTCTCGAAGAGATGGCGCCCGACGCGGCCGCCGACCTCCTGGCCGACCTTCCAAAGGAGACGTCGGACGAGCTTCTGGAAGAGATGCCCGGTCAGGAAGCCGACGAAGTGCGCGAGCTGCTGTCGTTCGACCCCTCGACGGCGGGCGGGATGATGAACACGGAGTTCATCTTCGTAGGCGAAGGCTCCAGGCGGGAAGAAGTGCTCCTGTGGATTCGCGGTCAGGAGCTGAATCTTGAGCAGCTGGACACTATCGTGCTGCTGGATGGCAAGGCGGAGTATTCCGGCACGGTGTCTATCGCGCGTTTGCTCCTCGCCGCCTCGGAACAAACGATGAAAGAGCTGCGCAGCGAGCCGCTCTTGAGCATTGCCGGAGACGCGGATGAGAAGGACGTATTTGAACTGTTTGACAAATACAACCTGCGCATGCTTACGGTGGTTGATGCGGAAAACCGCCCCATCGGCACGGTCACCGTGGACGACGTGGTATCGCGGCTTGTGAAGCAATAAAGAGGGAATCGAAAGCGCATGAACTGGGAAATTCTCAAATCGAGCTTGGAGGGTCTGCAGACACGCGGCACGAATTTGCAACAGAAGATTCGCGGCTTGCGGCGCCGCCTAACGTTGCTGCTTGCGGTTGTCGGGCCGGGGCTGATCACCTCGAACGTCGACAATGATGCCGGTGGCATCGCGACGTATTCGCAGGCAGGCGCACAGTATGGCTACGCAATGCTTTGGGCGCTGATTCCTATGACCATCGCGCTCTACGTCACCGAAGAAATGTGCGCGCGCATGGGCGTGATGACCGGCAAAGGCTTGTCTGACCTCATTCGCGAGGAGTTCGGTTTTCGTTCCACGTTCTTTGTGATGGTCACCGGATTCTTCGTGGATCTGGCAAACGTCGTGGCGGAGTTCGCGGGCGTGGCAGCCTCGATGGAAATGTTTCACGTCAGCCGCTACATCGCCGTTCCCATCGCCGCTATATTGGTCTGGATTCTAGTGCTTCGAGGAACGTATCGACAGGTCGAAGTCATCTTCCTGATCGCGTGCGGGTTCTACGTTACGTACATCATTTCCGCGATTCTGGCCAAACCGGATTGGCTGGAAGCGGCAAAGCACGTTGTCATTCCGAATCTTCGTTTCGAGTCGGGCTACCTGGTCACCTTAACGGCGCTGGTAGGAACGACCATAGCCCCCTGGCAGTTTTTCTACCTCCAGGCCGGGTTCGTCGAAAAGAAAGTCGGCCCGCGCCAGTATCCGCAAGCGCGCGCCGATGTCTTGGTCGGCAGCGTCAGTTGCATGGTCATCGTATTCTTCATCATCGTGGCCACCGCGGCGACTCTCTACGCTTCCGGCCAGCGTGACATTACCGATGCGGTCCAGGCCGCCAAGGCGTTGATTCCGCTGGCAGGGAAATGGGCGGGATTTACCTTCGCGTTCGGGTTGTTGAATGCTTCGCTCTTCGCCGCCTCAATTTTGCCGCTCTCGACTGCCCATGTGATTTGCGAAGGACTGGGGTTTGAAGCTGGGATCGATCACAAATTCAAGGACGCCAAAATCTTTTACGGCCTTTACACCGTCTTAATCGCCGTTGGCGCCGGCATCATCCTGATCCCCCACGTTCCGATCTGGAAGATTCTCATTTTCTCCCAGGTAGGGAACGGCGTTTGGCTACCCGTGGTCATCATCTTTATTTTGCTCCTCGTCAACCGGCGGGATCTCATGGGTGAGCACGTGAATACCCTGTCGTTCAACATCGTCGCCTGGGTCACGGCCATCGCGATGATCATTCTCACTGTTGTGGCGATGTACACATCGCTCTTCCAGCCCCCGCCGCCGGGAGGGTGAAGCCCCTTGAGACCATCACTGAGACAACGATGCTCAGAACAGTGATGCCCGAAACGGCACCACGGCATTGCGCCGCGGCCAAATCGTATGTTAACTTTGCGGCGTAAAGAAGAAACCTCAGAAAACCCGTGCCGCACACGAAATCACACACGACGCTGCAAGTTTCCGCCTCCGGCGCGATGGGGCCGTTGACGCCCGAGGAAGCGTTCCTCTTCGAAAAGCTCGATTTGGGCCGTCTGCCGCGGCACGTGGCCGTCATCATGGACGGCAATGGGCGCTGGGCACAGCAGCGGCATTTGCCTCGCGTGGCGGGCCACCGCTCCGGCACAAAAACGGCGCGCTCGACGATTGAAACGTGTGCGCGACTGAAAATAGAGGCGCTCACGCTATACGCATTTTCGGTCGAAAACTGGAGGCGTCCAAAAACGGAAATCGACTTTCTGATGCAATTGCTGCGCGAATACTTGCGCAGGGAAATGCCCCTGCTTCAGAAAAATAATATCCGAATGCGTTTTTTGGGTCGTACCGACGAGCTGCCCAAAGGCGTGCAGAACGATGTGCGCGACGCCATGGAACGAACCGCCGGAAACAAGGGCATGGTCCTATGTGTGGCGCTGAACTACGGCGGCCGAGCGGAAATTGTTGATGCCATTAACGCGATATTGGCCGAGCAGAACGGCCATGCGGGCCACGCCGCGATTACGGAAGAGTCGCTCGCCAAACACATGTACACGAACGGACTACCCGACCCCGATTTGCTGATCCGCACAAGTGGGGAGATGCGCGTCAGCAACTTTCTGCTGTGGCAGATTGCGTATGCGGAGATTTTTGTGACGGAAACTCTTTGGCCTGATTTCAATCGCGCCAGGCTTCTCGAAGCGCTTGTCGAATTCCAGAAACGCGATCGCCGCTATGGCGGTATTCGCGAAGGCCAGCCGGTTCCAGAAAAGTCAGCCCGAGTCGTCGGCGGGTGAACCTTTGAGCGCGGTCGTCGCCGCGGCAACCGTAGGGTCACGATATATCCTGCCCCTACAATTGCAACTACGCCGTTCTACATTTGTGGAAACCGGTTCCTGTGAATCCGGATTCCTCTGCTTTGTGATTCTCCCTCGTGATTTATTTCCCTCGATGTGATGAGATGGAGCGGGTAATTCGTCAGGGGATTGCTTCTCAATGACCTGGAAGCGCGTCGCGACAGCCGCCGTTCTAATCCCATGTGTAGTTGGCCTCGTGTTGTGGGGCTCGACCGCATTGCTCGCTCTCGGCACAGCGCTTGTGATTTTGCTCGCGCTATTTGAGTTCTTTGCTCTCGGCGATGCGATTGGTCACCGCCCCTATCGCTTCTGGACCGCTACCTGCGTCCTCGTACTCGTTTTCGTTCAATGGAACGCGCCCGGTGGACTGCCCGTGCCGATGATGCGTGTGGTCACGCGCGTTGGAATTCTTGGATCGTGGTTCGCCATGCCAACTCTGGAAGATGTTTTCTTCCTCTTCCTCGTTGGTGTTGCAGTGCTGACGCTTTGGACGAAGCGACCGATGGTAGAAGCCTTGCCGGCGGCGGGAATGAGTTCAAGCGGGTTGCTTCTTGTGGGGCTCCCTCTAACTTACGCCATCCGCCTGCACGCGAGCGGAACCGACGGACCGAGGCTGCTGATGTTTGTGTTAGTGATTACCTGGGCCGGGGATACGGCGGCTTATTTTGTAGGCCGTGCCATTGGAAAGCACCCACTGGCGCCAGTGTTAAGCCCCAAAAAATCTTGGGAGGGCACGATCGCCAGCATTCTAGGAGCGCTGCTCGTTGCCGTTGTTTTTGCGAGGTGGCTCTTGGTGCCGTTACCGCATCTGCTGGCAATGGCTGCTGTCGGCAACATCGCTGGGCAAGCCGGCGATTTGCTCGAATCGGCTTACAAGCGAAGCGCGGGAGTAAAAGACTCCGGATCGTTGCTGCCCGGGCATGGTGGTGTTCTGGACCGAATCGATGCGTTGATTCTGGCAATCCCTGTTGTCTGGTACTATTGGATTTGGATCTATTTGCCCAGCAGATAGTTCCACCGGTCCTTCCACTCATGGGGAGGGAGACGGACCAGGATCTCTGTCCTACCAGTTCGGCGCTAAGCGGAGAAAAGAGTAGTCCTTGAAGCAACTATCCATTTTGGGTTCAACAGGTTCGATTGGGCGGCAGTGCCTTTCTGTTGTGGAGGCGTTGCCGGAGAGGTTTGCTATTGCCGCGCTGGCTGCGGGCAGCAATCTCGAGGAAATGACCGGCCAAATTGAACGGCACCGACCGGAACTCGTTTCCGTTGGCGACGCGAATAAAGCGGATGAGCTTGCTTCCGCATTGCGAGCAAAAGGAATTTCTCCGCTGCCCGCCATCCACCATGGACGCGAAGGAATGCTGGTAGTCGGGACGCACTCCAAAGCAGACATCGTTGTCTCCGCAGCCGTTGGCGTCGTCGGGCTCGAAGCTACTTACGAGGCGGTCAGGCTAGGAAAGACCGTAGCACTCTCGAACAAGGAAGTCTTAGTTGCCGCAGGCGAATTGGTGATGGCTGCGGCGAAAAAAGCAGGGCGCGAATTGCTGCCCGTTGACAGCGAACACAATGCCGTTCACCAATGTTTGCGCGGGGGAACGCATGGCGAGGTGCAGCGGCTGGTGTTGACCGCTTCGGGCGGGCCTTTTCGCACGACACCGCTCTCCGAGCTCGACAATGTGTCTCCAGAGAAGGCGCTGACGCATCCAAACTGGAAGATGGGCAACCGCATTACCATCGATTCCGCCACGATGATGAACAAGGGATTCGAGGTGATCGAGGCGCGCTGGCTTTTCGGCGTGCGGCCCGAGCAAATCGACGTTGTGATTCACCCGCAGTCCACCATTCATTCGATGGTCGAGTTCGTGGACGGCTCGATTCTGGCGCAACTTGGTCCCACGGACATGCGAATGCCCATCCAATATGCGTTAACCTATCCAGAGAGAGTAGCGTCTAATCAGGTAGCCCTGGATTGGCGCAAGCTGCGGCGGCTCGATTTCGCAAAAGTTTCCACACGGCGGTTCCCTTGCCTTCGTCTGGCTCGCGAAGCCATGAAGAAGGGCGGGGCACTGCCTTGCGCCCTGAATGCAGCGGATGAGGTTGCGGTAGCGGCCTTTCTTGAGCGGCGCCTGTCGTTTCGGGGAATCGCGGAAGTGATCGAACGCGTGCTGGCGCGAACGCCGCGTGTTCGCTTTGAAAAGATGGGCGAGGTGTTGGCCGCCGACGCGGAAGCGCGCCGTACGGCGAAAGAAGAAGTCGAGCGTTTATCGGTAAAGGCAGCCGCGGTATCATAAGGGTCGGAAGAAGGGAAAGACGGAGATATGGGAGCGGTTTACCTCATAGTTGGCGTGGTCCTCGTGCTTGGCGTAATGGTCCTGGTGCACGAATGGGGACATTTCATTGTTGCGCGGCTTTGTGGCGTGCGCGTGGATGTATTTTCGATCGGGTTCGGCCCCCGGCTTTTTGGATGGAAGAAGGGTGTAACGGATTATCGCGTCAGCGCGCTGCCATTAGGCGGGTACGTACGCATGGCCGGGCAGGATCTCTCCGAGGTTGATTCGGGGGATAAGCCGCCGACGGGCGCGCCGGACGAACTGATGAGCAAGCCGCGTTGGCAGCGGGCGTTGATCTCGTTCGCAGGTCCGGCTGTGAACCTGATCTTGCCGATATTTCTTCTCACAGGACTTTTTGCCGTTGCCGGAGTGCCGTATCCCGCCTATCTGGATGAGCCGGTGCACGTGACGGGATTGCCTGCGAATTCTGACTCCGTGCCGAGCCCATTGAAAGTGGGCGATACCGTGCTCTCGATAAATGGGACGCCGACTCCGAATTGGGAGCAAGCCTTCCTGGCGCTCAAGCAGGTCGTTCCAGGGACCACTCTGAAGATGGAAGTGGAGGATGGCGGAAAGCGCCAAACGATTGAGGTGCCTGTCAAGGACAAGTCCGACCCGAGCCGAATCTTTGGATATTTGCCGATTCGTCCCATCATTGACCAGGTCGGCCAGGGCGCTCCCGCTGACCGCGCGGGTTTGCAAGAAGGGGATCTGATCACCGCGGTAAACGGAAACCACATCGACTACTGGGAACAGTTCCAGCAGTTGACCAGGTCCTCGAATGGCCAGCCCATGACTCTAGACCTTATGCGCAAGGGGCAGCCTGTGCGTCTGGTCGTGACGCCGGAAAAAGGGGCCGCGGGAACCGGCGAGAACGTCTATCAGATAGGCATTGGTCCGCGCGATGAGACCGCATACAAGCACGTCTCGCTTAGCGAGAGCGTAAAGATTGCCGCAGTCGAGACTGGGGATACCATCGCGCAGACTGTGGAAGTGGTTGGAAAGCTCTTCAGCGGACGCGTTTCGATTAAACAGCTTCAAGGGCCGGTCGGAATTTCCCATATGGCGGGGCAGGCCGTGCGGAAGGGGCCGCCTTACGTTATAACTCTGATGGTGGTGATCAGCATTAACCTGGGGATCCTGAATCTCCTGCCGATTCCTATTCTTGATGGCGGAAATATTCTGCTGCTGGCGATTGAAGGGATCATGCGGCGCGATCTGAGCCTGAGCTTCAAAGAGCGCTTCGTGCAGGTTGGGCTGGTGTTCCTCTTGGTCATATTCGCGATTGTCATGTACCATGACATTTTGCGGCAGGTTTCCAGTCACTCATAACCCGCGCTAGCCGCACGCCAGGAGGCGACAAATGTCTGTATCGCCGGGCCACCGGGTCTCGACCGGCGAGCGCCTTAATACTTCAGATACAACAGGAAAACTGCAGCAGGCCATACGGGAGCGCGGCATTCGGCTCACCCGGCAGAGGCGCGTCATTCTCGAGGTCATGGACGCCGCCGAGCAGCACCTGGATGTGGATCAGATCTTGGAACGTGCACGGAAGATCGATTCCGGCGTGCATCTTGTCACCGTCTACCGGACGATCGATCTTCTTAAAAAACAAGGACTTATCGACGAGCTCGACCTGCTGCACTTGCGCGGCGACCGTCATTATTACGAGAGCCACGGTCCTCGTGACCACATTCACGTGGCTTGCCTGGGGTGCGGCAAGGTCCGCGAGTTCGAGAGCCGCCTTTACGAGCAACTGAAACAGCAGATTGCCCGGGATTTCAAGATGAAGGTCACGGTTTCTCGGACCGAAGTGGGCGGATACTGCGAAGAGTGCTTGGCCAAGACTCCCTCCTAAGTTATTTTATTTCCGTCAGATACGAGACGAAGGCTGATTCTTTCCTTGCTGGTTGCACTGGCCTGGCCTTTCGTGGACCAATATGTTTGTTCTATCATGCAGCCGCCGGCACCAGAGCAGGCAAGCCTGAGTGGGGGGACCGCTGGGGATCTTCGCAGCATGTGGCAGTAGTCTGACGTTGCGGGCCGCTTGGGACTGGGCTCAAGCGGATACGCGGGAAGATCGGAATCGACGCAAGCGCGTGAAGAATATGTCGGCGCGGGTGATGTCTTGGGCAATTTGGGCGCGCAATTCTTCAGGGCCGCTGAATTTTTTCTCCTCACGCAGGCGCTTCCAGAATTGCACTTCAATACTTGTGGGTGACGCTCCGCCGAGAGGCTCGAGGACGTGGGTCTCGACGCAGAGACTGGAACCGTTAAAGGTGGGGCGCACTCCGATGTTTGTTACCGAGCGGCGGCTGCGCGTTTCGCCATCGATGCGGGTGCGCGTCACATAGACACCGCGCGCGGGGAGTAATTCCTGTTCCGCAGCAAGATTCAACGTTGGAAATGTGAAACGACGGCCCGTGCCTGTGCCGGGGACGACCTTTCCGCTGAGCGTGAAGGGACGGCCCAGGAGGCGGGCGGCGTGAGAGACGTCGCCGGCAACAATTTCGCGGCGGATGATGGTGCTGGAGACGACTTCGTTTTTGTAGACCACGTGCGGGATGATGACCACGTCGAAGCCGCGCTCGGCGCCGAACAGCAGAAGCATTCGGGCATCGCCGGCCTGCTTGTGGCCGAAGCGGAAATTCTCGCCGACAAACACGGCGCGGACGTGAAGATCGCGGACCAGTATTTGATCGACAAATTCCTGAGGCGTGAGCTTTGCGATGTCGTGAGTGAACGGAAGAACGACGGCGGCGTCCATGCCCATGGCGGCGAAACAGTTCAGGCGCTGCTCGGTGGTGGACACGCGCAACGGGGCGGACTCCGGGCGGAGAACTTTCTGAGGAAGGGGATCAAACGTCAGAGCGGTTGCCACCGCATCGATCTCGCGGGCGCGCGCAACGGCGGCCTGCAAAATGGCCTGGTGGCCCAGGTGGATGCCGTCAAAATTGCCGATAGCGAGCGTGCTGCCGCTGTGCGAACCCGCATACCGAATTGACCAAGCCAGGGGAGTAGAAAACAGTTCGAGGGGTGCGGACTGGGTGACGGCTGATTTTGAGGCTTCGTGCTGTGCGGCGAATTCGTCCACATTCACTTCAATTTCAAGGCCGTCGTAGGCGAGCCGCACGTTTGAATAGCCGAGGTTGCGCAGGCGCTCGTTGGTTTCCGCGTGGGCCAAATCGTGGGCGATGTGGGTAAACCACGCGCGGCGAGGGTTTAGCTTTTTGATCAGCGCGAGGGCTTGATCCACGGTTTGATGCATGGGGTGAGGGATATCGCGCAACGCATCGATGATCAGCTCGTCGAGATCCTGCAGGAGAGCGAGCGAGGAATCGGGCAGCGAACTGAAGTCGGTCAAGTAAGCGGCGCGGCCAAAGCGGAAGCCCAAAACTTCCATGTCGCCGTGCAAGAGCGGAATCGGAGTAAACGTGATGCCCAAAAGCTCGAATGGCTCTTTGGCTTCGCGAAGGGTGACGCTCGGAATGGAGCTGAGCTTCGGTTTTCCGTCGAAGACGTATGCAAACGCGCGACGAATGATGTCGAAAGTTTCCCCGTTGGAGTAAACGGGAAGAGAGGTTTGCTGTCGAAGATTGTAGGGGCGAATATCGTCGAAACCCATGATGTGATCGGCGTGGCCGTGTGTCAGCAAGACAGCATCGAGGCGATCGACGCCGGCGCGCAAACCTTGCTGTCGAAAATCTGGGGTGGTGTCGATAACGACGTTCTGGCCGTTGCGCGAGAGGAGCAGGGAAGGGCGCAGCCGGTTGTCATGCGGGTCGAGCGAGCTGCAGACGCGGCAGTGGCATCCGAGCGAGGGAACGCCCATGGACGTGCCAGAGCCGAGTACGGTGATTTTTAATGGAGCCTGGGGCATGCTGAGAAAGCTAAAACTCTTTCGAACACCGGACCGAAATTGCTGTACAAAGACTGCCGCTTGCTAAGGCCGCATCTTGGCTTTAGGCAAGGCCGCTGCGGCTTGTGCCGCAACCGCTTGATTGACCTCGAGATAGGTCATCTTCAGTTTGCCCAAAAGATCGAGCAGGAGGGCGTCTTCCTCCGGCGCGAGGTTTCCCTTGGTTTTTTCGTGCAGGGAATCGAGCATGTCGATCAATTCATGCGCGGCTTCCGGATCAATCACCGGCTGGCCAGTGCGCGGGTCGGCGTAGGCGCCCAGGACCATCGCTGCGTTGCTGCCTAGCATGCGGACAAGATTCTCGAAAGGCGCAGAGCGCTTGGGAACTTCGATGGGCGGCTGCGGCGTGACTGACTTGGGAGCCTCAGCAACGGGGTGCAGGCGTTCCTCGCGCTTGGCCTCGCGTTCCTTTTCTTCCAGGGCTTCCTTGCGGACTTCGCCGTCGGCGGTAAAGGGGCGGCGATCGATAACGCGGAATGATTCTTCCTTCTTCTGATCGGTCAAGGGGAATATCCTCGTCGGTTATTTTCTGTTTAAGTTTAGCACGGGTGGGAGAATTCGGGTGCGGCGTAGGTAGACGGGCAGGGGTGGGGCCCACGTCCGGTTGGGTGTCTATAAGGCACTATCTAAGCGCAAGACGCAGAATAAATTCGCTAAGTCACAAGGAACTGGCACAGGCGGGGCAAAACAGGGAGGCGCTCGGAAAACTCACAAGCGCCTCCCTACTACGTCAACGTAAACCGTACCTCACTGGATCACCTCCTTCTCGGCAGGAACGCCGATATCGACAAGTGGGTCGAATGCCCCGATTATAACGCAGGAATAGTGGAGATGTCAGGGCAAGCGTTCTCTTGACGTTTTGGCTTGGGCACGCAAAGCCAGTTACCGGTTATGTGAATTAGAACTTGGGCTCTTGCAGTTTGGATTGGCGCTTGTACAACAGTTTTATTGCGGAAGAGCTTGAGGGCCGGCAGAACCCTCGCTCACTTGGCAGAAACAGGCTCCACTGACTTGACCTGAATGATGTTGGTCTTGGAATCTAGTGTGCCGGTGAGCTTGACCTTTTGTCCCGCGTATTTTTCGGCCATCTCCTGGTTGTCTAGCTTGAAGGCGTCATGTTTGGTCATGAGCACATATTTACCGCCGCGGCTGTGAACGCAATAGCGCGTGCAGTCTTCTGCCGTGCTGCCCGCGTGCCCCATTTCGATCATTTCCTTGTGGGACCGGTTCAGAGAATGGACACCCATGGCGCATTGCGAATCGGCAATCTCGCCCTCAAAGGTTGTTTCGCCTGCGCCCGAAGCGGCCGGCCGCAAGAAGACCATGGCTGCCAGCAAGGCTGTAGAGATAAGAAATGTTCGTGTTTTAGTCATCCCATGCTCTCAATCGGCTGCGTGTCGTCTAAGGGATTCTGCGATCGGGCCTACAGTTCGACGATGAACTTCATGGTCATCTCCTCGTGTCCCTGGCTGCAGATTACCGTGCAAATGACGATGTATTCGCCTGGCTCGCTTGGCGCGGTCAAATTGAATTCTTGGGTACCGGGTTTGAACAAGAGGTCCCAGCCGGGAACCGGTTTCCGGTCCGAGGCTCGCAACAACGCAAGTCCATGCACCGAACCATCTCGATTGTGGTTCTTGGCTTTAATTGCCGTAACGCGCAGGGTGAGCTCTTCGCCCGGTTTGGCTTTTATCGTGGGCTGCTTCTGACCTTGGATTTTGTACCGGCTGTCATGATCGGCCAATACCTCAATCACCCTCCGAGGCGTTTGGCTGGGGAGTGTTGGTTCGAGGCGAGAACAAATGGCGATTGCAAACAGGATGAATCGCCAGGGCATTCTCGTTCGTGCTGTAGACAATATCCGCGTAGTCACTCCGTCATATAGCGCAGGATGAAGCGCCTGTCTTCGTCCGTGATGAGCGCGCGAACCCTCATGTGGCGCAGAATCGTGGCCATCGCCCGTGGTGGGAACTTTGGCGGCGCCATGTGGCAGCGTCCACAATTCGCTTGGAATCTCTTCTCGCCTTCCAGCCGCAAAGTGCGGTTGTTGTGGATGCCTGATGCTGCGGAGTCCTCGTGTGGCGAGGCGGATTTGTCTGTTAAAGCGGGTGGAGAGCTGGCAGGCGCCGAAAGTGCTGCCACTTGCTGGCTCGGGGAACCCGCGGAATTCGGCGCGGGCGGCGTATTTGCTTGGTCTTGGGCAACGGCGCTGACGAGGGAACTGGCGAGCAAGACCAAGGTAGCAGCGAATACGGCGTTTCGGTTTGTCATTGAACCTCCCCGCGGCCGAGTGGCGTTACCAAGCGGTACGTCAGCGCCAGCGTCCAGACATTTCCGTTTCCTTGCGGGGCGAGTTGCCTCCCGTAACTGCTCATTGCGCGCAGTCCGTCCATGAAGTAGTAGTTCACACCGAACTCGAACATATTGGTGTTGACTGGCAGCACTGAATTGGCGAGTACCGGTCCGGTGAAGAACTGCTGCATGCGCGCTACCACCTGAGTGTGGCGCAGCTGGTTCTGGGCGAACGGTACCTGGGTGAGCCGATAGGCGGATTCCACCCAATAGCCGCCACCTACGCTCGAGCGCGCTGTTTCTGCACGGATATCTAGAGGCAGTTTGGGCGGCTGCCAAGCCATGTGAAACCCAAATAGATTTGAACGGTCGCCCTGCAAGAGGTGCTGGTACGAGCCCCCAATTTCAAGTCGAGCCTTGGGGATGAAAATGCCGGCGCGGCCCCCGGCGAACCGATTGGAGTCCATTGGAGAGACCGTCAGAAGTGTCGAATAGTAGACAGCGTAGTTGACGTTGAAATGCTCGTTGGCTTTGAATCCGCCGCGAATCATGGAGCCCGTGCTCGCGTTGCTCGGGCCGATTCCGATCGGGAGAGTTAGCGGGTCGCTCGCCAGATTCCTAATCCAAACGGGATAGAGCCGTTCATTGAAAATTCCGAAGGGGGTCAGGAATCTGCCTACCGTCACTGTCATGTATGGACTGGCGATGAAGTCGAGCTGCGCGTATTCTTCCTCTTTTTGAACCATGCCATGGAACCCGCTCAGGCCTGGTTGCTGGACAAGATCCGATTCGAAGGTCCCCCGCGCCTCAAACAGCCACCGCTCGCCAAACGGCACAAGCAACACGGGAGTGAGCAGCGGATGGATATGCGTTTCGCCAGCGTCAAAGACCGTTTGAAATGCCGCCGATGTCTGTAGAACGGGAACCGGTGTGATTGCTTCCGGATCCTGCCGCTGATTGTAGGACGATTGCGAGTTCGACGGGGAGTCCGTCGATTGCGCGAAGACTTGTCCTGCGGAGAAGGCCTGCAAGAGCAAGGCAGTAGCGAAAAGGAGCCAGCAACGATGGCGCGTGAGGATTAAAGCTTGGCGCCAACGATTGGAGAAAGGTGAGACCATGGTTTCGCGTTTGGAACAGAGGTACCCAGCCGGCTCATGTTGATGGGCCAGCGCAAGGGCGACCGAGCTCCTCGTTAAGTAGCGCATGAATCGCCTAACCGTTTCTAATTCAACTTAGTTAGCATTGCCTTCCTCCCCTGGCGGGTCAAACCAATATCAAGGTATTTGTGCCGTTCTCATTATTTCCATATAGGCGCAAGCTCAGACCGAATTGACAAATCCTTGGGATAGGTCGGCAGGAGAAGTGCCAGGTACATTCGGCAACCGGATTGGCGTGCAGATAAATCCCTGAGCAAACGCTGAGATCGGGACGATAATCCACCCCAGAATGTAAGCGGAAATAGTGACAGGAAACTCTTAGCCATCCGGGTCTGAAGGTTTCGACAAATCTCATCGCGAGGATGCCCTCCATCTTGGGTGTGAACTGTCGGACTTCGATATTGACAGGCTTGCTGACACTTCGAATTAGCGTTCACCAAATGACGCCAATGTTAGAACTTAACCCCTGATTCGCGTCAACGGACATCCAGCTTGGGACAATTCCCATGTCCCCGGTGCGCTTGTCAAAGTGTTTGCCACACCGTAAAGTGGAACGTTTGTTGCAGAGCGGATTTACCTGGTAGCGCAATGGCAACGAAAAAGAAGATGCGAAAAATTGGGAAGACGCAAGCGACACGTCAAACGGTGGGAAAGTCGCCAGCTTTTACCGCTGGGGAGTGGTTCGAGAAGCTTGCGGCGGTGCAGGCGCAGCTTCGGGCGCCGCATGGTTGTCCTTGGGACCGCGAGCAGACTCACGCATCCCTGCGGACTTACCTAATCGAGGAGGCTTACGAAGTTCTGGAAGCGCTCGAGAGTGGCGATGACACCAAGTTCGCGGAAGAGATGGGGGACCTGCTGCTGCAGATCGTGTTTCATTCGCAGATTGCGAAGGAAGAGGGGCGGTTTAGCGTTTCCGATGTCATTCGCGAAGTGCACGATAAGATGGTCAGACGGCATCCGCATGTTTTTGGCAAAAAGCGAGCGAAAGATTCCGCGGAAGTGCTGAAGAATTGGGAACAGATTAAGAAAGAGGAGCGCGCGGCTGCGGGCAAGAAGACGCCGGATGCTTCGCAGCAAGAGGGAAAAGTTGGCTCGCTTATGGATGGAGTCTCGCGAGCTTTGCCTGCGGCGCTGGAAGGATTCCAGTTAACGCGGCGGGCGGCGCGGATTGGATTTGATTGGGACAATGTCGAAGGGGTGTTCGACAAAATGGGTGAAGAGGGTGGCGAACTTCGTCAGGCGGTGAGTGCGAAAGATGCAAGGCGAACGGAGGAGGAGATGGGGGATTTACTTTTTGCGGCGGTGAATCTCGCTCGTTTTCTGCACGTCGATCCGGAAATCGCCCTGAAGAGAGCTAACGCGAAGTTCTCTGCACGATTCCGGCGGATGGAGGATTTGGCTGCGAAGAGCGGAAGCGCGCTGGCGGATGTTCCCCGGGCGCAAATGGAAGAGTTCTGGGAATCGGCAAAACGCGCCGAAAAAAGTCATTCGCGAAAGTCGGTGGAGGTTCGCAAAGCCTGATGAGCGAGGGGATCGTCGTCCGAGAATGTGAGGGTATTGAGGAATTTCAGCGATGCGTTGCGTTGCAAAGAGAGATTTGGGACGAAGAGGACCTCGAAGTCGAGCCGGCAACGCTGTTCGTGGTGGCGGAGGAAACGGGCGGGCAGGTTCTTGGAGCGTTCCACGGGGAACGGTTGGTCGGATACACGCTGGCGCTCGTGGGATTTGCTGACGGGACTGTGTTTCTTCATTCGCACATGACAGGCGTGCACGGGGATTATCGCGACCGTGGAGTTGGGCGGGCGCTGAAACTCTATCAACGCGAGGAAGCATTGGGGCGGGGGATTCGGCTGATCGTTTGGACGTTTGATCCGCTTGAAATGCGAAATGCCCATTTTAATTTGAACCGGCTGGGAGCGATTTCCAGGAAATATCTTCCGAACCTCTACGGTCTAACTACCAGCCCGCTGCATCTGGGGCTTCCGACCGACCGGCTTTGGGCGGAGTGGCAGCTGGATTCGGCGCGTGTGGTGGCGGCTGTGTCGGAATTGGCGAGAGAGCCGGCGGCGTCTCCGGCGACGATTGCGTTACCGGCGGAACTTGATCGCTGGAAACAGAGCGATAGGGCCGCAGTGGCAAGAGTGCAGGCGAGGATACGTGAAGAGTTTTCGGCTTGGTTTGCGCGCGGGTATGCGGCAGTTGGCGTGAGGAAATCGGCGGCGGGCATGGCGTATTTACTGGCGCCGTGGGGCGATTTTTAGTCTGGCCCAGCGGAAGGCAGGGGACCTTCCAGGGTGAACAAGACCTCCCCTACGAGGATTGGATAGAGTTTTTCTTGGACGCGAAGCTGGAGAAAAAAAGGACGATGCGCATACAAGAAGTAATTTTGCGGGAACTGCGGATGAAGCTGATCGCTCCGTTCGAAACGAGTTCGGAGCGAACCGAAGAGAGGCGCATCATCCTGACGGAAGTCATCACAGCGGACGCGATTGGTTGGGGTGAATGCGTGGCTGGGGAGAATCCGTTTTACAGTTCGGAGACGACTGAAACGGCGTGGATTGTGATGCGTGATTTCCTTTGGCCGATGATTTACGGGAAAGAGTTCGCGGCGGCTGACGTGTGTGGGATGCTGGAACAAGTGCGCGGGCACAACATGGCTAAAGCTGCGCTGGAAGCCGCGATTTGGGACGCGGAGGCTAAGCAGAAGGGCGTGCCGCTTTCGAAGCTGCTTGGCGGAACGCGGGAAGAGATCTCGAGCGGAGTATCGATTGGGATTAAGGATTCGCTGGATGAGCTGGCGGCCGCCGTTAAGAAGGAACTGGCAGCTGGTTATCAGCGAATCAAAATAAAAATTAAGCCGGGGAAAGAGTTGCCGCAGGTGAAGCGGCTGCGCGAGGAGTTTCCGGGAATTAAGCTGATGGTAGATGCCAACTCGGCTTACCAGATAGGGGATTGGCCGCTGTTGAAACAGCTGGAAAGCTTTTATTTGATGATGATTGAACAGCCGCTTGGCTGGGATGATTTGTTCGGCCACGTGGAGCTGCAGAAGAAGCTCAATACGCCGATTTGTCTGGACGAGTGCATTCACACCGAAGAGCAGGCGCGGGCGGCGATTCTCTTGGGGGCCTGCAAGATTATCAACATCAAGATGGGGCGCGTCGGCGGTTACGCCGTGGCGAAGCGGATTCATGATTTATGCCAGGAGAATGGAATGCCGGTGTGGTGCGGTGGAATGCTGGAGTCTGGAATCGGGCGGGCGCACAACATTGCGCTTTCGACGCTGCCCAACTTTACGCTGCCGGGAGACATTAGCGCCAGCAAGCGCTATTGGGCCGAGGACATTATCGAGCCGGAAGTGACGGTCTCGGCGCAGGGGACCATCCGAGTGCCGACGGGGCCGGGCATCGGATTCCAGCCGAGGCGCGAGCGAATTGAAAAACTGACGGTGCGGAAAGAACGGTTGGTCTGAAGACGTGCTGGTCGAGTCTTCCAAGGGGCGCCCGCCCAGCCGCCTGGTCATAGCCTCGCTGATCGCCATTGTAGTTGTGATTTGGGCGGTCAATTTTATTGCCGCGAAGATCGGTTTGCGGTCATTCCAACCTTTGACTATGGCTTCCTTCCGCGTGTGTGCCGCTGGCGTGGTCATGATTCCTTTTTATCTATGCGTTAAACGTTTGCGGTTGCCAGCCTTTGCTGAAGCCGCGGCTGCCCGCAAACAGGGATTCACGCGGCGCGACGCTTGGACATTTCTTTACTTGGGATTTTTCGGCGTTAGCGTGAATCAGTTCTGTTTCACGTTGGGGTTGCACTATACCTCAGTGAGCCATTCGGCGGTCATTGTTGGAATGGGACCGATTTACACGCTGATCCTTGCCGTGCTGCTGCGTTTGGAACGGGCGACCTGGCACAAGGCTGTGGGCATGGCTATTGCGTTCACGGGGATCGCTGTGCTGGCTTCGGAACATGGCATCAGCGCGCACTCGCCCTCGTTGCTTGGTGATGCCATTACCATGACCGGTTCGGTGGGATTCGCAACATATGCGGTTCTCGGAAAGAGCGTGGCCGGCGAGTACGACGCACTGACGATGACCGCCTACAACCATTTTGCGGGTGCTCTTATATTGCTTCCGCTGGCTGTGCATCAGGCATGGACGCTGGGGGTGGCAGGGAACTGGCACGCCGTGCCGTGGCAGGCGTGGGCCGCGATTCTATACATGGGATTGTTAGGGTCGGCGGTCGCGTACGTCCTTTATTACTGGCTGTTGCGCTATCTCGAAGCTTCGCAGCTGAGCGCCTTCACCTACCTGCTGCCGGTCCTGGCATCGATCCTCGGTATTCTGACCTTGGGCGAGAAGGGTTCTTGGACGCAGGTATTGGGCGGCGGGCTCGCGTTGGGTGGTGTCTATTGGACGGAATCCGGCAGGGCCTATAAGTAGCCGAACGTCGAAGTCTCGGCCTGTCTAACGGGTTGGTTAAATATGAGCCCGCACCACGTTGCGTTGACCGGCTTTGTGGAGCGTGTTAGGTTGCCGAGACTTGCTCCGTCTTGCTGACGAAAGGTGCGCTTGGAGAAAAAGCAGGGTCAGCGCCGAGAGGCTGTTCTTCGCATGACGACGAAACCGACTAACTTGTCTGGCAAGATGCCTTTGCGATGGGGCGGGGAAGCTGCGCGTATTGCGGTAATTCCTGGCGATGGTATCGGTAAGGAAGTGACGCCTGAGGCGGTCAAAGTGTTGCGGGCGGTGACGGCGCCGGCGAAACGGCCGCTGGAGTTTGTGGAATTTGACTGGGGGGCTGACAGATATCTTAAGGACGGAGTGTCCTTGCCTGCAGGGGCGGTTGAAATGCTGCGGGACGAGTTCGACGCGATCCTGTTTGGGGCTTTAGGCGACCCGCGGGTTCCTTCCAACCAGCACGCTGCGGACATTTTGCTGGGATTGCGCTTCAAGCTGGACCTTTATGTGAATGCGCGACCCGTGGAGCTGCTGCATGAGCGGTTGACGCCTTTGCGCGATCGCATCGAAAAAGACATCCAGTTAATGGTCTTTCGGGAGAACACGGAAGGGCTCTACGTTGGCGTGGGAGGCTTCTTCAAGAAGGGGACCGCGGATGAAATTGCGATGCAGGAGGACGTCAACTCGCGGAAGGGCGTCGAGCGGATCATCCGGTATGCATACGATTATGCCCGACAGAACGGATTGAAGCGCGTTTGCATGAGCGACAAGTCGAACGCGATGGCTTTCGCGCATGACCTGTGGCAGCGAGTGTTCAAGGAAGTTAAACAGGAGTACCCGAAGATCGAATCGCGCCACCTGTATATCGACACTCTGGCGATGGAGATTGTGCGAGACCCTTCGCAGTTTGACGTGATTGTGACTTGCAACCTGTTTGGGGATATTGTGAGCGACCTAGGGGCTCAGCTTGCCGGCGGGCTTGGGCTGGCACCTTCGGGGAATATTCATCCTGACAGAACTTCGCTCTTCGAGCCAGTGCATGGCTCCGCGCCGAACATTGCCGGGAAGGGGATCGCGAACCCGTTTGGATCTGTGCTGGCTTCGGCGATGATGCTCGATTTTCTTGGGTGGAAACAGGAAGCTCAAGTTTTACGCGAAGGGGTGAGAGTCGCGTTGAAAGAGAATTTCGTTACGCCTGATCTCGGTGGAGTTAAACAAACGGTTGAAGTTGGAGATTGGCTCGCGCGCTTCGCAGGAAAGACACAGTAATTGTAATTAGAGCAAGACTTCAGGTGCTTGGACGTCCGGATTTACTGGTTAAGTATAGTTCACGCTTTGCTTTCGATCTGCCAGACTCAATCCTGTAATCACCATACCCATTAAGAATCCGCCGATGTGTGCCCACCAGGCGACGCCCCCTGTGGCTACCGCCCCGACAGAACTGACTCCGGCCAGGAACTGAAGGAGGAACCAATAGCCTAAAATGATGAAGGCTGGAATCGGGATGAAGAAAATGAAGACAAGCGTCAAAACTCGAGCGCGCGGATAGAGGACGATGTAGGCCCCCATGACGCCGGAGATGGCGCCGCTGGCTCCGAGCGCTGGAAGGGGGGAGCTGTAATTAAAAACAATGTGCGCGAGACCCGAACCGATACCGCACGCAAAGTAGAAGAGAAGGTAGGGGAAGTGGCCGAAGTAGTCTTCGACGTTATCGCCGAAGATCCAGAGGAAGAGCATGTTCCCGGCGATGTGCATGAAGCCGCTATGCATGAACATGCTGGTGAGGATGGTTAGGAGAGCGGCCTCCAGGTTGCCGTGGCCGTTGAGGGCCAAGCGGATGTGATTGGGGATAGTGGCATTGGCCAGCTCGAAGGCCTGCTGTTGGCGGTGAGACAGTGTAAGTTCGTAAAGAAAGACGATAACGTTCGTCAGAATAAGGAGGGTGTTGACGACCGGGTATGTCCGGCGAGGGTTCAGGTCTTTGAGAGGGATAAACATACCGTTGAGCTGAAGGTGCGCCGGCTAGGGGAAAGCTGCGCGGTTTCGCTGGCCCTTGCGTTGCAGCTTTTCGATTCTGGGCAATTCCGAAATCCCCCCTCGCGCGCCTAGCGCTTCGCAGTTCAGGCCTGCGGCAGCGCAAGCGAAGTCCAGGATGCGCTGCAGCTCCCATCCGTTCAAGATGCCGTAGGAGAAACCGGCGTGAAAGAGGTCGCCTGCGCCCGTGGTGTCGGCGACGCGGACTTTGTAGGAAGGAGAATACCAGAAACGTCGGCCATCCCAAGCGAGGGCGCCGTCAATCCCGAGCGTCGCACAAACAGCTCGGCAGCCGTAGGTTCGTTTGAGAAGCGGAAGCGCTTTGAGAAGATCGCGCTCGCCGGTAGCGGCGCTGGGCAAGTCGCGGGACGTGACCGGATAATCGACGAGAGGGAGAAGTCTCGTGAGTTGCGAGGACCAATGGTCGAAATCGGCAACGACTGGGATGCTTTCTGCTCGAGCCCATGAGGCAGCTTTGCGGGTAGCAGCAGGATCGTGGCCATCAATGTAAAGAAGGCGTGCGGAGTGAACCCAGCTTTGTTGGAGAAAGGACGGGTGTATGGTGAGGCGAGGATCACGTCGCCAGACGATGGTGCGCTCACCGGACTGCGCTTCCACGAAAATGAAGGACATTTGACTCAGGGTTCTGGGAGTCCGGGCGAGATGGAAGGTGACGCGTTCACGCCGAAGGTCACGGCGGTGGAGTTCCGCCAGGTGGTCGTCGCCCACACAGCCGACGTAATGAGTGCGCAGCCCCCAGCGCTGGCAGGCGATAACGGTGGTGGCAACCTGGCCGCCAAGCATAATCTGCGCGTCGAGAGTTTCGACCTTTGAGCCGAGGGAGGGAAACTGAGGCACTTGCAGAACGGTATCGGCGGCGTTTTCGCCAATTCCAAGGATGTCGAATTTTTGAGAGCGCATAGGCCGCTGTGCAGGGTAACGGAAGAATGTGAAAATGCAAAGTAGGTTAAGGATTATCGTTGCGTCCGATAATTATGTGTGCGACGAGCCGCTGGTTAACAGAATCTGGCGGAGGTTTCTCGGCGCGTCGGTAGCGGTGCTGAGCGCAAAGCGCATCTCAAGTGCAGCTTCAGGTGGTGGGTCGTGCCTTTCTTTTTCTGAAGTGCTGCGCTTTATTTATCTGTGAGGGGTTACCTAAGCATTGCGCAACGGTAGCGTGTATGGTAATTAAATTAGTTCTGCGTGCACGCGAATCGGATGTAGTTCTGCAATGTGTCCGGCGCGGCGTCAGCGCCGACAGCTCATGCCTGCCAGGGAAACGGAAGCCATCATCTTGAAGACCTTTTCGCTGGGCGAGGCGGACCGCCTAGTGAGTTTTTTTGGAAGGACTTCGGGACGGATGCGCGGTGTCGCTTCCGGCGCACGGAGGATCATGAACCGCTACGGGTCAACGCTGGAGATTTTGTCGCACGTCCAGCTCTGGTATATCGAAAAAGAGACGAGGGACCTGGTGCGCATCCAGCAGTGCGAATTGCTCGAGTCGTTTCATAAGTCGCAAAGCGATTATCAGTTAAGCACCGGCCTGGCTGTGGTCAGCGAAGTTTCGGAGCAGGTTTTGCCGGAGCATGAAACGGCCGAGCCGATGTTCCGGCTGCTTCTGCTCACGGTGCGCGAAATTGAGCGTACGGGCGCATGGCGACTGCCTTTGAGTTATTTCGCATTCTGGACGGTGCGGCTCGGCGGCTGGCTCCCGCAGTTCGATCGTTGCGCGTCTTGTGGTGCAACCTTCGGTTCGCAAGCAGCGTTTCATGTACCCTGGGAGCCGGGGCTCTTTTGCGAGAAGTGCCGGCGCGGTGGCATGCGGTCTCTACATTTGGCGGCAAGGCAACTCGCCGAGCTCTTTGCAGGGGAGAAACTCGATAAGATAGAGTTCCTCTCTACGATACAACAGCCTGCGGCTGAGCTGCGGGAGGCTTCGCTGAATTGGATCGAACATCACACTGAGAAGCCACTGGCTACACGACAGCTTTTGGAGCCCACTTGATCTCTAAAGTAAAACTTGAGAAAAAACCGGCCGGCTTGAATTTTCAAGATTTAGTTTTGAAGCTCTCCCATTTTTGGGCGAAACAGGGATGCGTCCTGCAACAGCCTTATGATGTTGAAGTGGGCGCGGGTACGATGCATCCGGAAACTTTTTTGCGCGTGCTCGGGCCGGCCGCCTATCGAGTAGCTTACGTGCAGCCTAGCCGTCGCCCTGCCGACGGACGCTATGGCGAGAATCCCAACCGCCTATACAAGCACACCCAGCTTCAAGTCATCCTAAAGCCGTCGCCCGCTGACGTGCAGGATGTTTATCTTCAGAGCCTCGGTGCCATCGGCATTACCTTGAAGGAGCACGATATTCGTTTCGAGGAAGATAACTGGGAATCGCCGACGCTCGGTGCCTGGGGCATTGGGTGGCAGGTGATGTTGGATGGATTGGAGATTACGCAGTTCACCTATTTTCAGCAGAGCGGCGGGATCGACCTCGACCCGATCTCCGTGGAACTGACTTACGGGCTGGAGCGCATCTGCCAGTTCCTTCAGGATGCCACGAGCGTCTACGATCTTCGCTGGTCCGCGGACAAGACGTATGGCGATATCCGCTTGGCCGAGGAGCAGCAGTTTTCCGAGTACAGTTTCAATCGCGGCGACGCCAAAGCGATTAGGGCGGAATTCGAGTTGCACGAGAAGCAAGCTAAGGAGCTCCTCGATGGTTTCGCGGGGACGGTAGGGAAGGAGCGCGAGCGGTATCCACTTCTTCCGGCTTACGACCACTGCCTGAAGTGCTCGCACCTGTTTAACCTGATGGATGCGAGGGGAGTTATCTCGACGACGGAACGCGCCACGCTTATGGCGCGGGTCCGTACGCTGGCATGCCGCACAGCTGCAGCTTATCTCGAACAGATTGGCGGGCCGACCGTGCGCCGGGAGGTGCGCGGATGAATCGCTCCAAAGAAAAGGCCACGGAAAAGCGAGTTGAAGTATTGCTTGAAGTCGGCAGTGAAGAGATTCCGGCAGGCATGCTGCCCAAGGCAGAGGAAGACCTGCGTGCAAATCTAGAAAAACTTCTTGCGGCAGAGAATCTATCCGACGGGGTGACGGTCGAAGCGTTTAGTGCTCCGAGACGGCTCGTCGCGCATGTCCGCGGTCTGCGTGAAAAGCAGGCGGGCGTGGAGAGCGAGGTGACTGGTCCGCCGAAGTCGGTGGCTTACGATGCCGTCGGCGAGCCGACCCGCGCCGCGCAGAGCTTTGCAGAGAAGCAGGGTCTTTCGTTGAAGGACCTTTATATAGTCAAGACTCCCAAGGGCGAGTACCTGGCCGCCAAACAAGTGAAGCGCGGCCGTACCGCCGAGCAGATCTTGAATGAAATGCTTCCGCGAGCGATTCATGATTTGTCCTGGCCGCGGTCGATGACCTGGACGGGGATTGATGGTGCGCGATTCATCCGGCCGATTCGCTGGATCGTTGCAGTCGTGAATGGCAAGCCCCTGAAATTCTCATTTGCAGGAGTCACCGCGGGAGACACCACTTTCGGCCATCGGTTTCTCGGCAAGGGCCCATTTCGAGTTAAAGACTTCGCAGCCTACGAAAAGAAGTTGAAGGCGAACGGAGTAATCGTTCGACCGTCTGAGCGCAGAGAGAAGATCTCCAGAGAGTTGGCGGCGCATGCGAAGAGGGCCGGGTACCGAATCCACGAAGACCCTGAATTGCTTCGGTTGGTCACCTATCTCAATGAATGCCCGAGCGTGCTCGAGGGTGCGTTCGATCCAGCGTTTCTTGTACTGCCCGATGAAATTCTGATAACGGTCATGCGAGGGCACCAAAAGTATTTTGCGGTCGAGAAACGGGGCGGGGAAGTCGCGCCACATTTTCTGGCGGTCATCAATCTGCCGAGAGATCCAAAGGGATTGGTAGGAGCGGGGCACGAACGCGTTTTGCGTGCGCGGTTCGCTGATGCACAATTTTTTTGGGAGTCCGACCAGAAATGTCGGCTCGCCGACTATTTGCCAAAGCTGGAACGCGTCACGTACGAATCGCGGTTGGGGAGTTATCGCGACAAAGTGGAACGCATCCGTGCGATTGCCCGCTGGCTTTCCGAACAGTGGTTCAATAGTGGCTTGATGCAAGCGCACGTGGCGGAAGCCGATCGTGCGGCGGAACTCTCCAAGTGCGACCTGGCCACCGAGATGGTTCACGAATTCACAGAGTTGCAGGGAATTGTAGGGGGGCTCTACGCCCGCGCGCAGGGCGAACCGGACGCCGTGGCGGATGCGATCTACGATCATTATCGTCCGGTGGGTCTTGATGATCCCATTCCGAGAAACCTAATCGGTTGTGCAGTCGCATTGGCCGATAAGCTCGACTCGATCGTCGGCTGCTTCGCGGTGGGATTGGTACCCACGGGATCGAGCGATCCTTACGCTTTGAGGCGCGCGGCCTTGGGCATTATAAAGATCATCCTCGAGCGCAAGCTTCCGGTTTCGATGTCGTTGGCAGTCGGCGCGGCTGCCAAAGCTTTGCTGACAAATCCTCCAAAACGCGGAGTAACTCCTGAGCTGGAGATCCAGGTAATGGAGTTTTTGTTGGACCGCGCAAAGTTTGTTTTACGCGAGCGTGAGAAGTTCAGCTATGACGAAGCCAACGCCGTCTTTCGAGCCGGTGTCGATGATCTCGTGGACGCACAAAAGCGGCTCATTGCTCTAAGAACCATCCGCAAATCGAAAAATTTTGAGCCGCTGGCCGTGTCCTTCAAACGCATCCGGAATATTCTCGAGAAGTCGAATTTCAAGAAAGAAAACGCTTCAGGAATACAGACCGACTTGTTCGAGAGCGGCGTCGAGCGCGAATTGTTTTCCGCGGTGAGATCGGCTGCGACGAAAGTGCAGGCAGAGACGCGCGCGGGGAAATATCAAGAAGCACTTGAAGTTATTGCAGGGCTTCGAAAAGCGGTAGATGACTTCTTTGAAGGCGTCATGGTGATGGCCGAGAACGAAGGCGTGAGGAAAAATCGTCTGGCGTTGCTCGCGGAAATACTGAGAGAGTTCACGACGATCGCGGATTTCTCCGAACTGGGCGGAGAGGAACGCAAATAGAGAAGATAAAGTTTTCCTTTGAGTTTTGGAGGGTGAAGTAAGTCGGCGTGCCGACTCATTCTTGCGGCCGCTTTGCGAGGGGCAGTTGCTAGACAGCTTTTAAATCTCAAAAAAAAGACAAGCGAGGAAGACAGTGAGTAAATGGGTCTATTTTTTCGGAGCGGGCAAAGCGGAGGGCGACGGGACGCAGCGCGCTCTCTTGGGTGGGAAGGGCGCAGGTCTTGCGGAGATGAGCCGGATCGGATTGCCAGTGCCTCCCGGCCTTACCATCACGACGGAAGTCTGCACCTACTATTACGGAAATAAAAAGAGCTACCCGAAGTCCCTCGACGCGGAAGTTCGGAAAGCGGTCGCGCGGGTCGAGAAGATCATGGGCACGAAGTTTGGCGACAACAGGGCCATGCCGATGCTAGTGTCTGTCCGTTCCGGTGCGCGCGATTCGATGCCCGGCATGATGGATACGATTTTAAACCTCGGCCTGAACGATGAAACGGTTCTAACGCTGGCCGAGGCCACCAAAAATGAACGGTTCGCGTGGGACTGTTATCGCCGCTTCATACAGATGTACGGCGACGTCGTGATGGGTGTGCAGAAGCGTCCGGACGAGGACCACGAACCGTTTGAGGTCGTCATTCATGCACTGAAGCATGAGCGTTATCACGCCGATGTCGACGACCCGAAACTGACGGTGCGAGATCTACAGGAATTGGTCGTTCGGTTCAAGAAACTGATCAAGGGACGCAGCGGAAAAGAGTTCCCCCAAGACGCCTGGAAGCAACTCTGGGGCGCCGTGGGCGCGGTGTTTGGCTCGTGGATGAATGATCGCGCCATCGTTTATCGCCGAAAATACAGCATACCGTCCGAATGGGGCACAGCCGTAAACGTGCAGGCGATGGTCTACGGCAATACCGGCGACAAGTCCGGGTCGGGTGTGGCCTTCACGCGCGATCCGGCCACCGGAGAGAAAGTTTTCTACGGAGAATTCCTAATCAACGCGCAAGGAGAAGACGTGGTGGCCGGTGTGCGCACGCCAGAACCCGTCGCACAGCTCAAGAACTACCTTCCTAAAGCGTTCCACGAATTGGAGAAGATCCGGCAAACCTTGGAGAAACACTTCAAGGACATGCAGGACTTCGAGTTCACCATTCAAGATGGCAAGGTCTTCATGCTCCAGACGCGCAATGGCAAACGAACAGGACTGGCTGCCGTCCGCGTCGCCATTGAAATGGAGAAAGAGAAACTGATTGACTGGAAGACTGCCATCCGGCGAGTTCCCGCCGACCAGCTCGATCAAGTACTGGCCCCGGTGTTTGATCGCAAAGCAGTGGCGGCCGCCAAGGTCATTGCCAAGGGACTGCCGGCCGGGCCCGGAGCGGCTGCCGGCAGGATGTATTTGAATGCGGATCGTGCTGTTGTGGCTGCCGAACGAGGAGAGAAGGTCCTATTAGTCCGCAATGAAACCTCGCCTGAAGATTTGCGCGGCATGATCGCCGCCGAGGGCATTCTCACGGCAAAGGGCGGTGTCAGTTCGCACGCTGCTCTTGTCGCTCGCCAGATGGGGAAGGTCTGTGTTTGCGGAGCAGCGGCGCTGCAGATTGATTACGCGGCCAAGACCATGACCGTCGACGGCGCAACTTATAAGGAAGGCGACTTTCTTTCAATCAACGGGACCGCTGGCGAAGTCTATGCAGGCCAAATACCCACGGCCGCGTCCGAAATCGTTCAAGTACTGATTGAGAAGTCCCTCGACGCCAAGAAGAGCCAGACCTATCAAAACTTCCAAAAACTTATGGACTGGTGTGCCAAGGTCACTCGTCTAACGGTCCGAACCAACGCCGATACCCCCGAACAGACGGCTCATGCCATCGCGTTCGGTGCAGTTGGCATTGGGCTTTGCCGCACCGAACACATGTTCTTTGAAGGCAATCGCATCGACGCCATGCGCGAGATGATTTTGGCAGACACGAAGGAACACAGGAAAGAGGCGCTGGCCAAGATCCTGCCCTATCAGAAGGAGGATTTCGTCGGAATGTTTAAGGAGTTGAAGGGATATCCGGCGACGATTCGGTTTCTGGATCCTCCGTTGCATGAGTTTCTGCCGCATGACCACGCCGCGCAGAGTGCTCTGGCAAAAAAGATGGGAGTGCCGGTTGAAAGAGTTCACCAGAGAGTTAAAGAATTACATGAATTTAACCCGATGCTCGGATTCCGCGGTTGCCGCCTGGGAATTGTCTATTCGGAGATTTCCGAGATGCAGTCCCGCGCCATTTTCGAAGCGGCCGCGGAGGTTCAAAAGGCGGGAATCAAAGTGAACCCCGAAGTCATGATCCCGCTGGTCGGCTTTAAGAAAGAATTGGATTTGCAGGTCGAGGTCGTTCATCGGATTGCAAGCGAGGTGATGAAGGAAAGGGGTGTAAAACTAAATTACCTGGTCGGAACAATGATTGAGGTCCCACGCGGCGCAATCACCTCCGACGAGATCGCGCAGACGGCCGAGTTCTTTAGCTTTGGCACTAACGACTTGACCCAGACCTGCCTCGGCATGAGCCGCGACGATTCCGGCTCCTTCTTAGGGCCTTACCAAGAACTGGAAATCGTCAAAAAGAATCCATTCGCCACGATCGACCAGGGAGGTGTTGGCCAACTGATCGAAATGGCTGTGGCGAAGGGGAACAAAACTCGTCCCGGCATCAAGTTGGGTATCTGCGGCGAACACGGAGGCGACCCGGATAGCGTCAAGTTCTGCCACCGAGCCGGGTTGTCCTATGTGAGTTGCTCGCCGTTCCGCGTGCCAGTTGCGCGACTCGCGGCAGCTCAAGCAGTGGTTGAAGAAGAGCAATCGAAAAAAGGGAAGAAGTAGCACTCTCTTAGAAAGTTTTTGCAATTAAAGTAAAACATGAAGCCGTCGGCGTGCAGACATTTCCTCTAACGCAGGCGGCTTTGCCGTTTCGAGATCCAGAAAGAAATTGTTCGGAGGTCTCTGGAGAGGGGCTCGAAAAGAGATGCGAATGGAATTCTCTAAACCTGTATCGATCGTCAGAATGCTTCAGCTTCTAGTTCTTCGTAGTTTTCCAATGATACACACACGAACTTCCGCCAATCAGCAGCCCTCCGATCACTCGCCCCTTCTCACTAATCGGGTAGCGCTCCGATTCGCGGATCGCGGGAACAATCTTGATGCACTAGCCTACATTTTCCCGCACATGAAAGTTCAGTCGCTCAAGGGCCATGAACGCCTCATCTCCCACGGCAACGTTGCGATCCTCGATGGTCTTAGCCAATAGTGCACGAATGGGTTCACGCGCCAACCCCGGCTGCTTGCCTCCCCGGGTTCTGCGGCTTGTATCTCGTCGCCCGCAGCCAGTTCACGGCTTCACGGCGGTCGTTTGTGTCTTCACTTGCAAGAAGCCGCTGGGCCGCCACGAGCATGTCCTTCTCGCAGGCAACGGCGGTCGCGCACGAGTTCGTTTGCAGAAGCCGCCTAACGGCAAGATCTCGAGCTGGTGGTGCTGGATCGGCCAGCGTCTGCAAGAACGGGGTTATCCCCACGGACTTGGACGCCGCGTCAGCTTTCAGGAATCTTTCCGCCCCGGCCAATTCTGCGATTCCCTTCGCATCGTCTAAATCAAGCACGGCCGTATTGGTGCGCTTGCCGTGCAACTCGGCGAAGCGACCACGATCCGTTTGCCTTCAACCGGTTTGATTCGTACCCATGCGGGAGCGGGACCTTTAATCCACGAAAGGGGATTGGGGTTGAGGTTAGTCAGTTCGGTGTATTCGTTTGGGATCTCGCCACGCAGGTTTCTCTCGAGCGAGATGGTAAGTGCCACGTCCGCACCCCCCGGCTCGCGCGGTGTAATCTTTGTGATCTTACAGATGGCGATGTTGGTGTCGCGCTTAAAGAGTGCTTGGAAGAGTTCGCCCGAATCATAGGCGGAAGCCTTGCGTCGAAGCTCGGATTAAGCCCGATCGCGGCTATCCACAAGCACTCGGATTTGTGCGCACGAGAGCTTGGCGACTATTTTCGATGGTTCCTCTTGCGAATAGGCCGATGACGCAGAAGCGATGAATGCTAAAGCAAATGTGATGGGAGCCCTCATGAAGAATAGGACACCACCGCCTGGACCAAAGTGCCCGCCGCTGTGCCTACTTTGAGACTGGTCGCAGCTCAAGTAATAGGTGAAATAAATGCGGGCGGATAGGAAAAGGACGAGATGGCGCTCTGTCCGAAAGAAATCCTCAATGAAAGTAATACTTGAACCCGTCGGCGTGCAGACCACGGAAGCAATGTCTACGCTATCGGCGGTTTCTGGCTGCTTACGTGGGCATCTTCAAGAAAAAGTAGAGACTCAGAAAAAGAAAGGTAATATCCGTGGACCACGCGGCGAGGAAAGGCGGCAATTGTCCAACGCCACCCATGGCTTCGAGCAAGCGCGCGGCGGTCCAGTAAACAATTCCAATGGCGACACCTAGGGCCACTCCTCCCACCGCGCCGCGAGTTCCAACCAAGAGGGCGAAGGGAATCGCCAGTAACATGCTGATCGGGGCGATAAGCGGGAAGGCCAGCTTGACGTGCCATTGCACTGTCAGGTTGGCGACGTCGAATCCGGCTTTGCGCAAACCGTCGATATACCGGCGCAGCGCTCCCCAGCTCATCTGTGAAGCCTGGCGCACCTCGCGATTGAAATAACTGGGCGGCTCCGACAGTTCCGGCAGTGAAGTGACGGGGAAGCGTTGATAGCGAGTGATGGCACCATCGGCGAAATCGCGCACCCAGCCTCCTTCGAGGACCCACACTTTCTGCGAATCGGACCACGTGGCACGCGTGGCAAACACGCGCCGCCGCAACTGGAATGTCGCGGGGTCGAGTTCCACCACGCTAAGGCCGCCAAAAAGGCTCTGTCCGGGGTCGAAAAGGTCGTAGTTGTAGATCTTCTCATCGTTTCCAAAAATCCAGCGCTGTGGATGCGCGTACGTCTGCGCCGGGCGGCCCTTGATCTGGTTGCGCAACGCGTCCTGGCGCTGGTTGGCGTAGGGGAGATAGGTTTCATCTAGCACGATCATGGTTACGGCGAGAGCCAATCCTGCGAAAAGCAGGGGTACGGCGAGGCGGTAAAGGCTGATGCCGCTCGCTTTGCAGGCCACGATTTCGTTGTTCTTGCTCATCACGCCGAGCGTAACGAGCACGGCGACGAGCGCGCCCAGCGGAGCCAGGTTGTAAACGAGAAAGGGCGTCAGATAGCGGAAATAATCCACCACAATGAGAAATGGCACCTTGTGGCGCGCAATGTCGTCGAGCAACTCGAAAAAAGTAAAGGCCTCAAACAAGAAAATGAAGGCCGCCATGAGCAGCGCGAAATGAAAAAAAAAGCGGCGCAAAAGATATATATCCATCAAGCGAGGGAAGCTGCCGCTCGCGTGCACTCCGTTCTCGTTTGGCTCCAGGATCCCGTTAGGAATTCGGGCTACGGCCATGGCGGCCGCGCGCGCACGTGCTTTCCGGCGGCGAAGCAGCCTGGCCCAACTGCGAAAGCGCACCAGAGGGTTCATCCAGCGGCTTTCGCCGCGGAATTGCTCCATGCGAGGAAGCAGCGCCAGTCCAAGAATCGCCAGCAGGATATTTGCGCCCCAGATCCCGGCAGCAGGCGGCAGCGTGCCTTGGCGCGCGAAACCCGCGCCAATCACCGTAAGCAAGTAATAGGCAGCAATAATAATGACCGCAATCAGCGAGCCGGCCGCTCGTCCGCCGCGTCGAGGCTGAGCGCCTAGCGGTACGGCAATCAGAGCGAAGGCCAAGCACGCCACGGGAAAGGCCAGGCGGCGGTGCAATTCCACGCGCGCTTCGCGCCAGTTGGCATCATGCGAGTTAAGCAGCTCTCGCAAGGAACGCTCAGAATTACTAAGTTCGCGGGGCTGCGCCGGCACGAGACCGTTCACCTCGAGCGGCCAATCGCTCTGCCCAAACGACGTCACCGAGTAGCGGTCGGGATCTTCCCTAGAGAACTCGTGCGTGCTGCCGCCCTTTAGATGAAGCTCCAGCTTGCCCTCTTTCGGTTCGGCAATTACAATCGCATTCTCCGCCAGGGTGAGTTGGGAGCCGTTCTCTCCTCCGGCTTCAGCGAGAAATACGCCGTGCCACTGCGTGCCGCTGGCAGACACGTCGTTGACGTACAGAACCAGTTTGGGGAAGCGCTCGTCGAAGACGCGGGGCTGCACTGCGAAAGAAACTTGGGAAGCAAGGAGTTCGGTCTCGAGGCTGCGGTATTTGTGATAGGCCATCGGACCTAGCCAGAGCGTCATGCAAAGCGTGACGAGAGCGCCGCTGACGGCGAGAACGCCCACGGGCAGGAGAATTCGGCGCCGGCCGATACCCAGCGCTGTCAGAGCGATAATCTCGCTGTCCGCGGACATGCGGCCAAGGCCCAGGAGCACGCCAATCAGCACGGCCATGGGGAGCGTAAACGTAAAGACGGCGGGAAAAATGCAAAGAAAAAGCTCGAAGATTTGAGCACCCGAACCGCTGTGACGGACAAACAGCTCCATCAATTGAACAAGCTTGGGCACGAAGAAAACGAATGTAAATACGGCAAGTCCGAGGAGTGCGTGACGAAAAACTTCACGAACGATATAGCGGTCCAGGATGCGCATAACGCAAACCGTGAGTGTAACACGGCCTCGGCAGCAGAACGGGAAAGAGAGTCCCAATGAATCGTGTGCATTTGGTCCTGCTGTGGCACATGCATCAGCCGCAATACCGGGACCCGGAAACCGGCCGGTATGTCCTTGCGTGGACGCGGCTCCACGCGCTCAAGGATTATTGGGGCATGGTGGCCATGCTCAAGGAATTCCCAAAGTTTCACGCCACCTTCAACGTCGTGCCTTCGCTCGGCATGCAGCTTGAGGAATACGCCAGCGGGGAATTTAACGAGCCGTGGTTCTCGCTGGCTTTCAAGTCGGCCGAGGAGCTGACCAGAGAAGACAAAGCGGAGATTTTGGCGCGGGCGTTTCAAGTGAATCATGAGCGCTTGATGTCGCGATGGCCTCGTTTCGTCGAGTTGTATGAATGGTCGCAGCCCGCGGGCGGAGCGCAGGCACAGGTTTCTTTTACTCTGCGTGACTGGCGAGACTTGCAATTGCTCTCGCAGTTGGCTTGGATGGAGGAAACCTGGTTCGAGAAGGACTCAGTAGTAAGTCGTCTCGCGAGCAAAGGAAAAGAGTTCACCGAAAAGGACAAGGCCGCACTGAAAGCGAAGCAATTGGAATTGCTCGGCTTGGTTTTACCCGAGTACCGTGCGGTGGCGCAGACGGGCCAGATTGAGCTTAGCACGACGCCGTTTTATCACCCCATCCTTCCATTGATCTGCGATTCGGATATCGCTCGCGTAGCCAATCCAGGCACGCCGCTACCGCGCCGTGCCTATCGTCATTCTGAAGATGCTCGCGAACAATTGAAGCGCGCACGCGAATACCACGAGCACGTGTTCGGCGAAAAGCCTGTTGGACTCTGGCCTTCAGAAGGCTCCGTTTCCGATCAGGCTTTGACCATCGCCGCGGAGGAAGGTTTCCAGTGGTTTGGCACGGATGAGGGCGTTCTCGGCAGGACGCTGAACGCAGGATTTTTTCGCGATGCCAAAGGCATTCCCGCGAATGCGGATCGGCTCTATAAGCCGTTACGAGTTCAGCTTGCGGGAAAGCCCATCACGGGACTCTTTCGCGATCATCACCTTTCCGATCTAATTGGTTTCGTCTATAGCCGCATGAATGGCAGGGATGCCGCTGCGGATTTGCACGGTCGTCTTCGCGAGCTTGGCGAACGCGTGCAGACCGCGCAACCCCTTACGGTTTGCCTGTTTCTGGATGGCGAAAACGCATGGGAATACTATCCCGGGAATGGTCGCGAGTTTTTGCGTGAATTCTACGGCCGAATCCAGGGAGATCAGGATTTTCGGGCGCTCACCGCGACGGAAGCGATCGCCGCCGCCGGCGTTATTCCGACGAACGCCGGAATCTTTCCGGCTTCTTGGATCAACGCGAATTTCGATGTGTGGATTGGCCACAGCGAAGACGTTGCCGCTTGGGAACTTCTCTGGGACGCCCGCGAAGCCTACGGCCGCGCCGTGGACGCCCGAAAGCAAGGCCGCGACGGTGCGCCAACGGAAACCGCACTGTCGGAGGCGCTCGAATCCCTCCTCGCGGCGGAAGGAAGCGATTGGTGCTGGTGGTACGGTCCGGAACACAGCACGGCCAATGATGCGGAGTTCGATGCCCTCTACCGAAAGCATTTGACGGCCGTCTACCTGTCGCTAGGTCAAGTGGCCCCGCAAGAACTGGCGAAGCCCATTAGACGTCAGCCGGAGCATGCTCTACAGCTGGCTCCCAAGGGTTTTCTGAAAGTTGCAGTAGATGGCCGGGATACTTCCTACTTCGAATGGCTGGGCGCGGGCCTTTATTCGCCCGAGCGCCGCGGCGGCGCTATGCATGGCCGCACCTTCTATCTTCATGAATTACGTTATGGTTTCGAGGAGGAGCGCTTCTGCGTCCGGGTGGACCCGTTCCTCGAC
This sequence comes from Candidatus Acidiferrum sp., assembly GCA_036521695.1. Lineage (GTDB taxonomy): Bacteria > Acidobacteriota > Terriglobia > Acidiferrales > UBA7541 > Acidiferrum. Next base: position 51,869 of record DATDHE010000588.1, read on the forward strand.
CTTCTAGGAGAACTTGAAGATTGCGAATTCCGAATCACCATCGGCGCCGCCGAAGAAATCAACATCGTAGTGAAGCTCATGCGCGGCCACTTGCAGGAATTCGCGGTGGAAAAGGGACGCCTTTGCCTTCTCAATCCCAAAAGCGTGGCCGAAGCCGCATTTGACCGCATCCTGGAAGTCTCCATGCAGCGCAGCGAAATCTGCCTACCTGGCCAAACCAAGCTCAAGCTCGGCGTTGCCCTATGGCATGGCGGCTTGCCTGTGGATGTCCTTCCCGCCGAGGGCTTTCTCGAAGTCCAACTTGGGGAAGATTACTCTGCCTGGCCGACTGAAGACAACCCGTAATTCACTAGCCTGAGTTTTTCAATTCCGCGGCGTGCCTCTGGCGCTCTCGGTATTGCTGCGCGCGGAGTAACGCGGCGCGTCTCGCCCGCTGACACCTCGCAATTCTCCCCTTGACAGTCTAGGAGAGCCAGCTTACATTCCTAGTTCATCTAGGAGAAACGGTGTCGATGGACAAACAACTGGATCTCTTGCAGGGCACACTCGACATGCTGATTCTTAAGGCCGTCTCGCTCGGCCCTCTCCACGGCTACGGGATTCTTCTGCGCATCCAGCAAATCTCGAAGGACCGTCTCGAGATTCAACAGGGCTCGCTCTATCCCGCCCTCTACCGACTGGAGCATCAGGGTTGGATCGGCAGCGAATGGGGCGAGTCGGAAAACAAGCGCAAGGCCAAGTATTACAAGCTCACCGTGGCAGGGAAGCGCCGACTGCAAGCAGAAACCAAAAACTGGAACAGCATGGCCGACGTCATCGCAGGAATCCTGGGCACCAAGCCGGAGGAAGTGTGAGGTTCTGGAGCCAGCTTCGTTCTTGGATTCAGACAACTCTGCGCCGCTCTCGCATGGAAAGCGAAATGGATGCTGAGCTGCGTTTCCACATCGAGACTTTCACTGAGGGCTTGGTCCGCGATGGCCTATCCCGTCAAGAAGCGTTGCGGCGCGCGCGTATTGAGTTTGGCGCCGTTGAACGGGTCAAGGAAGAATGTCGCGAAGCGCGCGGTGTGAAGGTCATGGAAACCCTCCTGCAAGATCTGCGTTTCGGAGCGCGCGTGCTCCTCAAAAATCCCGGCTTCTCAGCCGTCGCCGTTCTGACACTCGCTCTCGGTATCGGCGCAAACACCGCCATCTTCAGCCTCGTCGACGGCATTCTTCTTCGACCGCTTCCGTTCTCGGCTCCGCAGAATCTTGTCAGCATCACAGGGACCTACCCCAAAGGCGCCTTCGTTTCCCTGCGCGATGAGATGCAGTCGCTGGACGCTGCCGCCTACTTCGAAGGCCATGAGTTCAACCTCACCGGTCGCGGTGAACCGCTCCGCCTCTCGGGCGCTCTTGTTTCTGCCGAGTTTTTCTCCGTTTTGGGTGCTCGTCCCGAGCTCGGCCATCCGTTTTATCCCGGTGACGATAAGGCCGGCCAGGACAGCTACGTTATCTTGAGTCACGCCCTTTGGCAGGAGCGCCTCGGGGGCGACCCTTCCGTCATTGGACTTTCCATCGATCTCGAAGGAGTCCGTCGCCAGATCGTCGGTGTTATGCCCGCGGATTTCAGTTTTCCTTCGACGAAAACCCAGGTCTGGATTCCTCTGCACAACGATCCTCGCGACATCGTCTCTTATTGGGCCGGCGATTTCATGCCTATTATTGGCCGCCTTCGCCCAGGTTTAAACTTCGCGCAGGCCCGAGCCGAGATTCGGATGTTTCAGTCGCGTGTATTCAAACTTTTCCCTTGGCCTATGCCGGCCAATTGGAACGCGGATGTCAGCGTCGTGGAATTGCGTCACGGCATGGTGGCGGATGTGCGCGGGCGTCTTTTGCTGCTGTTTGGTGCAGTAGGGCTCATTCTTCTCATTGCCTGCGTAAACGTTGCCAATCTCGCTCTTTCCCGCGCCGCCACGCGCGAAAAAGAAATCGCCGTGCGCACTGCTATGGGAGCGGAGCGCGGCCGAGTGATCCGCCAGCTTCTCACGGAGAGCGTTTTACTCGCAGTTATCGGCGGTTTGTTCGGCGTCTTTTTGGCCATGGGAGGCTTGCAATTGCTCAAAGCCGCGCTTCCGGCGGATACCCCACGTCTCGCCGATGCTCATATCGATTGGCGTGTTCTGGCATTCACCGGGGGCCTAGCCATTTTTACTGGTTTTCTCTTCGGTCTTGCTCCCGCTCTCCATTCTCCACGCGCCTCTCTCGTCCAATCGCTCAATTCCGCGGCTCGCGGAGTCTCCGCTTCCGTATCTCAACGTTTGCGTAGCGGACTGGCCATCGCTGAGGTTGCCTTTGCGCTGCTTCTTATTATCCCCGCCGGTTTGCTCACCCGCAGTTTCATGGCCCTCTCCCGCGTTGATCCTGGGTTTCGCTCCGAGCGCATGGTCACTGCGCGCGTCACTCCTAACCAGGAATTCTGCAGCGATTCCGCCCGGTGCATTTCCTTCTACCGTGAATTGCTCGGCCGCGTGCAAGCCTTGCCTGGCATCCAGTCGGTCGCGTTCGTCAACACCCTTCCTCTCGGCGGTCGCGTCGCCAAACGTGCCCTCGAAATCGAAAACGAGCCGCAGTCGCCCGGCGAGGATATGCCTCTTTTTTGGATGGATGTGGTTACTGCCGACTATCTTCGCACCATGAGTATTCCTGTCGTTGCCGGCCGGGGCTTCACGTCCGCCGATGACTCCGGAAATCCACCTGTTGCCGTCGTGACAGCTTCCACGGTGCGCCGCTTTTGGCCTGGCCGAAGCCCCATCGGTTCGCACGTGCGCCTAAGCGGCGACAAAGACTGGCGCACCATCGTCGGCATTGTCTCCGAGGTCCGAGCGTACGACTTGCAAAAGAATGTTCCTGATTGGATTAACGGCACAATCTACTTTCCCTATGCCCTAAACGTCACCCTCGAAGGGGGCCGCGTCCCTTCCGACATGACGGCGGTTATTCAATCCAATCTTGACGACTCGCAGGTCCAAAATGCCCTCCGCCACGCTATCGCCGGCCTCAACCCGGAAGTCCCCGCAAGTGAAGTCAAGCCCATGCGCACCATTGTCTCTGAAGCCGTCTCTACTTCCGCGTCCACTACCATTCTGTTTGTCGCTTTTGCGGCGCTGGCGCTCGTCCTTGGTCTCATCGGCATCTACGGCGTTCTCTCTTTTCTCGTTTCCAGGCGCACTCGCGAAATTGGCATTCGTCTCGCCCTCGGAGCGCAGCGCCGCGATGTCCTCTGGCTCGTAATGAAGGAAGGGGCGAAATTCTCGCTGATCGGCATCGCGCTCGGCCTGAGTTCCGCTTTTGCCATCACTCGTCTTCTCGCCAGTGAACTCTATGGCATCAGTCCCGCAGACCCCGCCACTTTTCTCGGTGGCGCTATCCTGATGACCGCGGTCACGCTCACCGCCTGCTACATCCCCACGCGCCGCGCCATGCACGTTGATCCCATCGTGGCGCTGAAGAACCAATGACGGAGCGGAGGATCGAGAGTATCGGGAGCAGGAAGGCGGCTGAATTGTGACACTGTGGAGAAAGCTTCGTTCTTGGCTCAGGGTAACGCTACGGCGTTCCCGCATGGAGAGCGAAATGGATGCTGAGCTCCGTTTCCACATCGAAGCCTTTGCAGAGGATTTGGTGCGCAGCGGCTTCTCGCGTAAGGACGCCATGCGTCGCGCGCGCATCGAGTTTGGCGGAATCGAGCGCGTTAAAGAAGAAGCCCGGGAAGCGCGTGGCGTCAGTTTTCTGGATGAACTGCTGCAAGATCTGCGCTACGGGCAGCGTGTCCTGCGCAAGAGTCCTGGTTTTGCAGTTGTTGCCGTGTTTACCCTGGCCCTGGGTATAGGCGCCACGACGGCCATTTTTAGCGTGGTCAATGCAGTTTTGCTGCGGCCATTGGCGATGGAAGATCCCTTCCGCGTGGTGTATTTGCAGGAGCAGTGGCAGGATATTTTTCCCGGCGTCTCGGTAGGCAACTTCACTGATTTGAAAAAACTGAGCACTTCCTTTGCGGAGCTCACCGCTTCTAGCAACGCAAGTTTCAACCTCGAAGCTCGAGAACTACCCGAGCGTGTGGACGGTGAAATTGCGACGGCGAATTATTTCGCCACTTTTGGCGTTCAGCCTATGGCCGGGCGCGTGTTCACAGCCGAGGAGGACAGGCCTGGCCTGCCGAAGGTGGTGGTCATCAGCGAGCGCTTGTGGCGCACGCGGCTTCAGGCGGATCCCGCGATCGTCGGGCAGCCGATCCGCATCAACGGCCTGCCTACCATCGTAGTTGGCGTTATGCCTAAGAGTTTCGATCCATTGCTCAGCAACAGTGATCTTTGGGTTCCGGCCGCGTACACCGCCGAACAGCTTGCCGATCACGATGACCACTATCTGAACGTCATGGGACGGCTCAAGCCCGGCACGTCGCAAGCCCAAGCACAATCGGAACTCAATGTAATCGCGCAGCGGCTGCAGCAGTTGTATCCGCTTGACGATAAGGACCGCGGTTTTCGCATTCAGCCGCTCACTTCAGTGCTCCTCGGCGACCAGCGGTTGGGACTGCGCATGATCCTCGCGGCGGTCGGCTTCTTGTTGTTGATTGCCTGCGCGAATATCGCGAATTTGCAGCTGGCCCGCTCTCGCACACGCCAAAAAGAATTTGCCATGCGCGCGGCGCTTGGAGCCTCGCCGAGCCGCATCGTCCGTCAGCTTCTCGCGGAAAATGTCGTGCTAGGACTTGCCGGTGGCGTCGTCGGCGTCTTACTTGCCTATTGGGCTCTGTCCTGGATCCTTGCTCACGGGCCCGCCGAAATGCCGCGGCTGGACCAGTCGCGCATCGACGCCAGCGCGCTTGTATTTGCGAGCTCCGTCGCCCTGCTCTCCAGTCTACTGTTCGGTCTGGCTCCGGCACTCCGCTCCGCTTCCACGCGGCTCAACGAAATCTTCAAGTCGACCTCCGGTGTTTCCAGCGGCAGCCGAGATCGTGTTCGCAGTCTGCTGGTAATCGGAGAAGTCGCTCTGGCGTTGATTCTGATGACTGGCGCGGGGCTGCTCATCCGCAGTGCGCTGCTCGTCTCGCATGTGGATCCGGGCTTTGATATTTCCAACGTCGTGGTCGGGCGTGTCGGCCTGCCCGATCCTGGCTATCACGATCCCGCCATTGCGCGGCAGGCGTTTGAACGGATGATCACCGCCACTGCTGCTTTGCCCGGGGTGGAGTCGGTCGCCGTCGTTTCACGCGCTCCGCTTGCTGGTGGTGGCAGCAGCAACGGCTTGCTCCCCGAAGGCAAACCATTTGACCCGGCGAATCTGGTCAATTCGCAATTGCAAATCATCTCGCCCAGTTATCTCTCAACCGCCCGCGTGCCGCTGAAAGCCGGCCGCGATTTCACCTTGCAAGATACACGCGAACGCATTTTTGTCGCCATCGTCAACGAGGCGCTCGCCCGTACGATGTGGCCCGCCGAAAACCCCATTGGCAAACGCTTCGCGTGCTGTGAGTCCGGGCCAAGAGGCCGCTTGGATCCTGTTTGGCACGAAGTGGTCGGTGTCGTGGCTGATGTTCGTGCACAGGGGCTTGACCGCCAAGTACAGCCAGCGTTTTACATTCCGATTGCGCAAATGCCGCCCAGCGCGTGGGACTGGATTGGCCGCACCATGGACTTGGTGGTGCGGACTCGCGGAGGCGTCGTCCCCATCCAAGAGTTGCAAAGCACAGTGGCGTCCGTTGCGCCTGAAGTTCCGATTTACGGGCTCTCCACCATGCAGCAGAAAATCTCCAACACTCTAGAGCGCTCGCATTTCGACACGTTTCTCCTGGCCATTTTTGCCGCAACTGCGCTGCTGCTCTCGTCAGTTGGGATTTATGGAGTTCTGTCGTATATGGTTGCTCAGCGTACGCGCGACATCGGAATTCGCATGGCACTTGGCGCATCGCAAACGCAGATTGTTTGGAACGTGCTCGGATTCGGAGTGCGCCTGGCTGCTATCGGGCTTGCAATCGGCATCGCCGGCGCACTGGGGGCCACCCGCTGGCTTTCTTCCTTGCTATACGGCGTGCGTCCCACCGACGCAGTCACATTTATCGCAGTTTCTCTCCTATTGTTGTTGGTCGCGTTGATCGCTAGTTATCTCCCCGCGCGCCGCGCCACGCGGGTCGATCCCGTCGTCGCGTTGAGACACGAATGATGGCGTAGTTCGTCGGCGTTTTCGGAGGGACCTCTTATTCCGTCTCGGAGCGCACACAGGAGATCGGCGGCGTCATGGGTACTGGCGCGACGCGCGTCGCATCTCGATCCTCTGGTAGCGCTGAGGTATCAATGACGGCCCACATCCACATCAATGTTGGAATCCTAGGAGCAAGGTAGGGAGGTCTCATCCTTTGGAGCTTGCTAGCTCCTTTAGTACAGTTTGACCGCTAAATCTTGCGGCTTGTCGCCGACAGGGATCATGGTCAGCAGGCTATTGGTGCGTACGCGGATAATGGCAACATCCCCGGAGCCCTCGTTCACCACGATCAGCAGATTTTCATTCGGTTCATCGGGATCGAAGCGTAGCACGCCGGGAGACTGGCCCGCAGTAATCGGGAACTCCTTCCCCGTGCCGGGGTCGCGAATCACGCGGCGGTTCTGGATGTCCACGGGAATAATGTGGCCTGCTGCGCTGTCCGAAACGTACAGCGTGTTTCCGTCGGCGCTCAGAACGCCGCGCGTGGGCGCCGACCCGAGAACCATATAGTCGCCGACCTCGTGCGTCCAAGTGTTGATGACCTGCAACCCGTGAGCCTCGGGCGAAATGACGTATAGCTCGCCGCCGTCCGGCTTGAGCAGGATGTCCGACGGGTTCCCATCCAGTTCGAGGTTGGCTACGAGAACGCTTCTCCGTAGATCGACCACAGAGAGCCGGTGCTCCGTTCTGCTCAGAACAAACGCCAAGCTGCTGTCAGGAAGGATGACAACTTTTTCCGGCTGCTGAACGATCCCAACGGTGCTGCGCAGCGCCAGCGTGGCCGCATCGTGAATCCCCAACGTGGCATCGCGATGATTGAGCACCAGCACGCTCTTTCCATCAGGCGTCACGCGTGCTAGGACAGGCTCGCCCCCTGTTTTCGTACGTGCCAGCGCGTTTCGCGTTTGGCAATCGAGCGCAATCAGCGTGTCCGATCCTGCCGAGGTTGTGTACAGTCGGCTGCCGTCCGGCGAAAAATCAATCGCGTAGGGAAGCGGCCCCACGGGAATGCGTGAGCTCACTTGATTCACCCGGGCATTGATGACCCAAACGTATCCGCCCGCCGAACTCACGCCCCAAATTTCCGCACGGGTCGGATGTTCACGCATCCCGGATAGTCCTGGCCCAACCGCAATGCGCGCTACTGCCGCCAGCTTCACGAGATCAATGACCGTCACGCTTCCGTCCGCGGCAGAAACGTAAGCGCACAATCGCAAACCCGGCCTCAGAAAAGATGGCCGGTGCTCGCGCACAAGCTCCACCACGCCCACTGTGAGCAGGATGACTAGCAGAAGATACACCCGGAAGTTGCGCGGACGGTTCATAAGTCGTTTGGATTGTTACATGTCGTCCGTGGAATTAGCCAGAAGCCCGGGCAGCGGTGAGAAGTAAAAGCTTGCAGGATGGGCCTAATTCCGTGTCGCAGGGCATCTGTCTTTAACCCGTAGGTTGAATACACCAGTGCGGGCAGCGCATTTCTCAATTCACTTCGCGACCCAAAACCGCCGCAATTTGCCGGACCTCTTCGACCAGCTCAGTAAACTCCTCCGGCAAAATCGACTGCATTCCGTCAGAAAGGGCCTTGTCCGGCTCGTGGTGGACTTCGACGAGCAATCCGTCCGCTCCCACGGCAATCGCCGCTCGGGAAAGGGGCAGCACTTTGTGCCGTTTTCCCGTGCCGTGCGACGGATCAACCAAAATAGGAAGGTGGCTGCGTTTTTTCACTGCCGGTACGACCGCCAAATCCAACGTGTTGCGAGAAAAATCAGAGAAAGTCCGCACACCGCGCTCGCAAAGCATGACGTTGTAATTTCCTTCGAACAAAATATATTCCGCGGCCATCAAAAACTCATCCAGCGTCGCCGACATCCCGCGCTTCAAGAGCACCGGCTTCTTTGCGCGCCCAGCCCGTTTGAGCAGCGAAAAATTCTGCATGTTTCGCGCGCCAATCTGAATTACGTCGGCGTATTCTTCGACAAGGTCCAGACTCTCGCGATCGATGGCTTCGGTGATGATCCCGAAGCCGTACATCTCACGTACCTTCGCCAATATCTTCAAACCAGGTAATCCCAGCCCCTGAAAACTGTACGGCGACGTCCGCGGTTTATACGCTCCGCCGCGAAACAGTCTCGCCCCGCTCTTTTTCACTCGTTCTGCAATCGCCAGACACTGTTCTTCTGTCTCGACCGCGCACGGCCCAGCCACCAGCGCGATCATCTTTCCGCCGACAACCACTTCTCCGCCCGGTACTGGAATCCGCAGTACACTGTCTTCCTCTTTCGCGTCCCTGCTCACCAGCTTGTATGGCTTACTGACCGGTATGCACTCCACCACTCCCGGCAGCGACTCCAGTACTCCGAGATCAACCGCTCCTTTATTCCCGGTAATCCCAATAGCCGTTCGAATCGTCCCCGGAATGGGATGTGCCTTCAGCCCCAAGCTTTCGATGCGCTCGCACACACCACGAATCTGCTCCTCGGTAGCGTGCGATTGCATGACAACCAGCATCAGCGGCTCCCCTGTGTGCTCAGTGGATTATGAGCAATTCAGTAGTCTACGGCATGCCGCCGCAACCTCGCAAATCTACGAACGATTCGAATGTTTTGAAAGGGAACCGTTCACGCGGGCGTCGCGGAAGCACCGTGCCGCATCCGATAAAAACCTCGTGCCAACACGAACAAAAGTAGTGCGCTCAAGGCAATCGTCACAAAAGTCCATAGTGCCACGGCGTTGTCATCGCCTACCACGTAGTCCGGAATTCTAAGCAGACTCCACATCGCGTCGCTCAATACCCGTTCGTCGCCCAGCTGCAAGCTCGAAGACCGGTATTCCTCAAAAACGCCCTGAAACGGTAGGAAGCTCACCAGAAATGCGCCGCAGGCAACGAGTAGAGTTGCAGGGGCAAAGTCCGCTACCAAGCAGGTCGCTCTCCGCCAAAAAGATTTCGCTCTTTGATCCCTGCCCCGCCACAGCTCGAGCATGCAAAATTGTCGAGAGCGCGGCGATGCCAGCGATCACTACCAAAATCCCAAACCCTTGCACGAGGGTGGCCTCTTTTCGAAGCGCTACCGCCCGCGCGCTCCTCGACGGATTGAACGCACGCCGCATCTCCTTGGATTGCTCATCGATTTGTTCAAGACGCATGGCAGCTCTCCGCGCATCTTCGGGCCTGCCTGATTCCTGATAAAGCTTTGTCATGGCCTTGTTGGCGTTCCGTGCGATGGCAAGGCCAATCAGCTTTTCCAGGTCCGAATCGCTTGCGTTTGCTTCCGCCATCCTCATCCCGAACATGTCCAAACTGGCGAGCGTACTCTCTGCGCGTTTTGTGTTTCCAGATGCTTGCGCAGTTTGAGATTGTTGAATTTTAATGTCGCAATAAAGTCTGAAGGTCAGCATATTTGGAAAACCGTGCTGCCAAATACCGTAAAGGACGGTTGTCGGCGGCAGACTCTTCTCTCGATTCCAGACCGTTCGAGCGAGCTGAAAGTGGCGCTGGAAATAGCTGTCATATCGCGGGGCCGCGTAAGCGCTATCCATCAGCGCCAACCAATTCGAATTGCTTTCCAGCCTCTGTCGAATTTTGTCAATTTTCACTCCATGCTCGAGGTCCGTCTCTGTGCGGGCCTGGACCTGCGCGTCGGCGGCAAGCAGCTGAGGCACTGCGTTGCCAGGATCAGCCGCTTGCAACCGCGCCAGCCATTCCGCTCGCGGCGGATCGTCATCCAGTCCGCGATTCCGCGCGGCGAAGACCCACATGAACTGCGGATCCAGCGCAACCGCGCGCTCCGCCAGATCCGCTCCATGAGCCCGGTCGGACGTGCTCAGCGCGACGAAGGCAAGCGTGCTGGCATCTCCCTCCTTTTCCGCGCGGGCCGCTAGCTCGTCCAACATGCGTTGGTCCCAGCCCGACTCCCGATAGCCCCGCCAACTCGAGCTCACTGTTCGAATCGCCTCTCGCCCCTCTGGCAAGGTCAGCAGCAACGCGGCGACCGCCAGAACTACCGCCGTAAACACACGCGATCTCTTCGGCAGCAGCGAAGATCCCTCCGGCCCAACCGCGCCGCCCGAAAGGGAACTGCCCGCCGGACGTTTCATCCACTTCCAAGCACTCGAAAGCACCGAACGTGAGAAGAGCATAATTCCTCCGAACGACCACTTCACCGTTTCAAACGAACTCCTCGTCTCATCAATCTCAGCCGCGAGCGCCAGCCCCACGCGCGATTTTCCTCCGGCCAATGTCGCACAGCGCAACCCAACAGCCATCGCGCAAAGCGAGCTACGGCTGGCCTCTCTTGATTTGCCATGCTCATACCTCGTGCTCCGCGGGCTTCCAGAAGCGCCGTTCCCGCGCCGCGCGAATCTCTTCCCGAGCCCACTCCCGCGCAGTTCCGGAAAGCCGGTAAAGATGCCGCGGCGGCCGCCCGGGCGTTTTGGCCTCTTCCCAGCGCGTTTCGAGCCATTGCAATTTCTCAAGCCGCATGAGAATGGGATAAAGCGTCCCTGAAGGAATGCTCGTGTTCTGGCTCAGCGAATAGCCGTGCTGCCATTGTCCTGGCCGGGTGAGCAATGCATCGAGCACCATCAGTGTCTGCTTCGAAAGCCGAATCCGTAGGCCCATATTCTAAGTCTATATAGGTAGATATAAATGTCAATCGCCTTTTTTTCCACCTCGCATCAAGTCGCAACCTCTCGTTTCGACATCTTTTCCGCAAGGGCCCGCCTCCCGCGGTCATTTTGCGGCGTGTGATAGAATGATTTGTTCAAGGACAGGCTGATTTTTCTACATGGGAATGCCAGAGCAACCTCTCACTCACGTGTCCGAGTTCGATGACGAAGACGAATATCGCCCGGAACCTGAGCCTGAACCGCTGCCACCTACCTGGATGGACGGCAGCCTGCGCATTGGCATTCATGCGTCCATCGCCGGAAGTTATCTAACCGCGCTCGAATCTGCTCGCAAGCTGGGCTGCAACGCGCTTCAAATGTTCTCCGCAAGCCCGCGCATGTGGCAGGGCGGACCGGCACGCATCCCCGAAGCAGACGCCGCCGCTTTTCGCGCCCGCCGCGCGGAACTCGGCCTCGGCCCGCTGGTCATACACGCAAACTATCTGATCAATCTCGCGGCCGCGCAGCCCATGCTGCGAACTCGCTCCATCCAAGCCTTCCACGATGAACTTGTGCGCGGCGTAGCCCTCGGGGCGGATTTCCTGGTGGTTCATCCTGGCTCACGCGGAGAAGCGACGTCCGAGCAAGCCGTCTCCACGGTCATCGAATCGGTTAAGCAGGGGTCCAAGCGAATTTCTCTCGGCAATCTGCGCATCCTCATCGAAAACACGGCGGGAATGGGCGTCGCCGTCGGCTCGCGTCTCGAAGAAGTTGCGGAAATCCTAGCCGGACTTAAAGGCGTGCCTGCGGACGCCTGCCTCGACACCGCGCATCTCTTTGCCGCAGGCTACGACATCAAAAGCGAGACCGGCCTGACTTCGACGCTTGACGTAATCGACAAAACGATTGGCCTCGATCGCCTCCCCGTCTTTCACGCCAATGATTCGAAAATCCCCCTCGGCGGCCGCGTCGATCGGCACGAAAACATCGGCGAAGGCAAAATCGGGGCCGAAGCGTTTCATCGCATTTTGACGCACCCCCGCCTCGGCGCATCGTCTCCCGAGGGCTTAGCCGGCCGCGCTTTCCTGCTCGAAACGCCCATCGATCAACCCGGCGATGACCGCCGCAACGTCGCCAAGCTATGGGAACTCGCCGGCTTGAGCGAGCAAGCCCCGTCAGCCGAAAAAGGCTTCTCGATGCTCACTACGGCCATCAAGAAAGTACAAATGAAAACAGCGGCAACCGCAAAAAACGCGGAGCGCCGCAAGAAAGCTTTAGAGGCGTCAGCGGCGGCGCGGTCGGCCGAACCGAAAAAGAAATCGAAACCAGCGGCTAAGAAATTGAAGTCGGCAAGCAAGTCCAAAAAATCGCGCATGACCAAGAGGGGATAGCGAGGCGTGGCGGACTACAACCCACAAGAAATCGAAGCAAAGTGGCAGAAGCGCTGGGAAGAAGCGCGCGTGTTCGAAACGGAAGCCGATCCTTCAAAGCCCAAATATTACACCCTGGAAATGCTTCCGTACCCCTCCGGCACGATGCACATGGGGCACATGCGCAATTACGCGATCGGCGACGTTGTCGCCCGTGTCAAACGCATGGGCGGCTTCAACGTTCTTCACCCCATGGGCTGGGACGCCTTCGGCCTGCCAGCCGAAAACGCAGCCATCAAGAACAACACGCATCCGCGCCTCTGGACCAACAACAACATCGGCGAATTTCAGCGCACGCTGCGGCGCTTCGGTTTCAGCTACGATTGGCGCCGCGAAATCGCCACCTGCGAGCCCGAATATTATCGCTGGAACCAGTGGTTTTTTCTGCGCATGCTCGAGCGCGGCCTCGCCTACCGCAAAAAGAGCCGTGTGAACTGGTGCCCGAAATGTTGCACCGTACTCGCGAATGAGCAGGTTATCAACGGCGGCTACTGCTGGCGCCACGAAGATACAATCGTCGGAGCCCGCGAACTCGAGCAATGGTTTCTCAAAATTACCGCCTATGCCGATCAACTCGTCGACGATCTGAAACAACTCGAAGGCACCTGGCCCGAGCGGGTCATTACCATGCAGCGCAACTGGATTGGCCGCTCGCAAGGCGCGAGAGTCAAATTTGAAATCGCAGATCTCTCCAGCGTCAAGCCCATCGAAATCTTCACCACGCGAATCGACACCATTTATGGAGCGACCGCCATCGTTCTCGCTCCAACTCATCCGCTCGTCACGCGGCTCCTGCAAGGTTCTCCGGTCCGAGAGCAAGCCGAGCCCCAACTCGAGCGAATGCGTCAGACTTCCGTCAAAACCGCGGATCTCGCCACCGCCGAAAAAGTGGGCTTTTTCACCGGCCGTTACGCCACCAATCCATTTAGCAGTGAGAAAATCCCGATCTGGGTTGGCAACTTCGTGCTAATGGAATATGGCACCGGAGCCATTATGGCCGTGCCCGCCCACGATCAACGCGACTTCGAATTTTGCCGAAAATATGGTTTGCTTGTTCGCGTGGTCATCCAGCCGAGCCAAGGGGAGCCTCTTGTCGAAGAAAAAATGACCGTCGCCTTCGACGAGCACCAAAATGGCAAGCTCGTCAATTCCGGCTCTTTCAACGGACTCTCTCCCGACGAAGCTATCGCGAAAATGACTGCCTTCGCCGAGAAAAGGGGTTTTGGCCAAGGCGAAGTCGTCTTCCGTCTGCGCGATTGGGGCATCTCTCGCCAGCGCTACTGGGGCACTCCGATTCCCGTGGTCTATTGCCCAGACCATGGCTTGCAAGCAGTCCCAGAAAAAGACCTTCCCGTTCTGCTGCCGCCCAATCCCAAACTCACCGGCGAAGGGGAATCGCCTCTCGCATCGACTCCGGAATTCGTCAACGCCATCTGTCCGAAGTGCGGCGGCCCGGCACGACGCGAAACCGATACGATGGACACCTTCGTCGATTCCTCGTGGTATTTCTATCGCTACTGCGATCCGTACAACGACAGAGCTCCGTTCGATTCCGCAAAAGTTGCTTATTGGTTTCCGATCGACCAGTACATCGGCGGCATCACGCACGCCATCCTGCACCTTCTCTATTCGCGCTTCTGGTGCAAAGTCATGCGAGACCTCGGCCTAATCACTCACAACGAACCCATTGCCAGGCTATTCACCCAGGGCATGATTCAAAAGGGTGGCGTCACCATGTCTAAGTCGCGCGGGAATGTTGTCGGTGCGATTGATATGGCGGATAAATACGGCGCCGACACCGGCCGGCTATATACGCTCTTCGCCGCGCCGCCCGAAAAAGACCTCGAATGGAACGAAGAGGGCATCGAGGGCTCCTGGCGTTTCCTCAACCGCGTCTTCCGCCTGGTGGACAAGCACGCGGCCGCAATTCGCCAGACCAAGAATTGGAATTTCGATTCGAAGGGAATGACCGACAAGGAACGCGACTTGATCAGAGTTGCCTATCAAACGATGCAAAGAGTTACGCAAGACTTCGAGACACGTTGGCATTTCAATTCCGCGATTGCCCAGATCATGGAATTGACCAACGAGATTTATTTGGCCGAGCCGCTAGAAAACGGCGTGCGACCCGAGATTCGCAAAGAGGTCTTGCAAATCCTTACTCTGCTTCTCGCACCCATGACCCCACACATAGCCGAGGAGATGTGGGAAATGCTCGGGAACACGGACGGCCTCTGGAACGCACCCTGGCCGATCCTGGCGAATGAGCAGCTCGAGCTGGCGAAAGACAACGAAGTCGAAATCCCGGTCCAGGTCAACGGCCGCGTCCGCGCCACACTTAAAGTCCCCGCAGGCGCAAACGAACTCGCTGTAGTGGCCAAAGCCAAAGCCGAGCCCGCTGTAGCCCGCCACATCGACGGCAAGCGCATCATGAAACAGATTTACGTGCCCGACAAACTCCTAAACCTGGTGGTCAAATGACAGGCCCCCAGTGGCACAGCCCCCGCTTCTCCATCGCGCGGCTTGTGCGCGATGAATCCTGGCTGTGCTCTTCTCTTTTTCTTTGTAGGTAGGGGCTTGCCCCTCCCGCTTTTGCATGATTTGAAATATCCGCGAGGTGCACAATGGCAAGTGGAGCCGCAATGACGGAACAATCTCAAAAGCCAAAATCCGAACTAGGCGGCGTTGTCGTCCTCGATTTCGGCGGCCAGTACACGCAGCTGATCGCTCGCCGGATCCGCGAGCAGCAAGTCTTTTCCGCCATCCTACCTTGCACGGCTTCCATTGAAGAAATCCAAAGATTCGCCCCTGTTGGACTGGTCCTCTCAGGCGGCCCCAGCTCTGTCTACGACCCCGACGCCCCCAAGTGCGATCCGGCTATCCTCGCCATGGGCATCCCCGTTCTCGGTATTTGCTACGGAATGCAGTGGATTACCCACGCGCTCGGCGGCAAGGTCGAAAAAGCCGACCGGCGCGAGTACGGCCGAGCTCAGCTAAAGGTAAAGTGTGATAACGGTCCCTCAATCTCGGAACTTTTCGCGGGCGTCCCCAAAACTCTGCGCATCTGGAATAGCCACGGCGATCATGTGCGCGAGGTACCGCCCGGTTTTTCCGCCACAGGCCACACGGACAACGCCATCGCCTCGCTCGAAGATGCCCAGCGAAAAATCTACGCTGTGCAATTCCACGTGGAAGTGAATCACACCGAAAGCGGTACCGAACTTCTCCGCAATTTCCTTTTCCGTGTCTGTAAGGTCGAACGAAAATGGAGCGGTTCCGCGTTTATCGAGGAAACCACCGAAGCCATTCGAACGAAGGTCGGCCAACGCAGCGCCATCTGCGCCCTGAGCGGGGGAGTGGATTCCACGGTAGCGGCGGTCCTGGTTCACCGCGCCATGGGCGACCGCCTCACAAACATCTTCGTGAATACCGGAATGCTTCGAAAGAACGAATTTGCAGACACGCTGGAAATGCTGCGAGACCGACTAGGTCTCCGCGTCATCGGCGTGGACGCCTCAGACCGCTTCCTGAACAAGCTTGTGGGCGTCACCGACCCCGAACAAAAGCGCAAAATCATCGGCGGAGAATTTATCGCCGTCTTCGCGGAGGAGGCCCAGAAACTGCAAAGCGGCGAGGCTCACGGCGGAATCGGCTGGCTTGTCCAGGGAACGCTCTATCCAGACGTGATTGAGTCCGTTTCGGTAAAAGGCCCCTCGGCCACGATCAAGACGCACCACAACGTCGGCGGCCTGCCCGAAAACATGCCTTTTGCCCTCATCGAGCCCCTACGCGACCTTTTTAAGGATGAGGTCCGTCGGATTGGGAAGGACCTAGGACTCTCTGACGAGATCCTTTTGAAACACCCGTTTCCCGGTCCAGGCCTGGCGGTTAGGCTCCTCGGCGAGATCACGCGCGAGCACCTTTTCACTTTGCAGGAGGCGGACGCTATAGTGGTCGAGGAGATACGTTGCGCCGGGCTCTATAGTAAAGTTTGGCAAGCCTTTGCCGTCCTGCTCCCCGTTCGTAGCGTTGGCGTTATGGGCGACTATCGCACGTATGGCCTTACCATCGCCGTTCGCGTCGTGGAATCCGAGGATGCCATGACCGCCGACTGGGTACGTCTGCCCGGCGAGGTTTTGGAACGTATTTCTACTCGTATCGTGAATGAAGTTCGCGGTGTGACCCGCGTGGTTTATGACATTAGCTCAAAGCCGCCCAGCACCATTGAGTGGGAGTAAGCTTCATTTCGGGAACGATCGTATTCCGAAGAGGGAATTGAACTTAGACGCCTCACGAGAGCTTATTCCGGCGATCTACCACCACAGATAGTGTACAGGCCGCAGGGACAGCACGCGGCCTATCCAGGAGTCACTATTAATTCGACGGCAGGCCCTGAAAAAAATGTCGCAGAACTAGCGGTTAGCCATTTTCTGCGCCATGTACAGAATGAGCTTGCGGTCCCCTTC
>DATDHE010000589.1:0-12187 GCA_036521695.1 Candidatus Acidiferrum sp.
CATGAATGGAAAGTGTTCTACCTGCAGCGACCAACTCTCAGAAGAATCGTCAGGTTTGGCAAGTGCTTTGGGTGGGTCACATTCAGGAAGCCGTACGCGCAAAGCGGCTGCCAGGCTTAACGGCCGCGCCGCCTTCGCGGCACAGGGGACAATCCTCAGGTTCATACTTGGCGATGGGAAGGTCCAGCAGGGCCTGAGTCTCGACCCCGAGTTCCAGCTTGCCGCCGCTGCGGTCGATCAAAGCCCCGGCGGCAACAACTCGCCCGCCGGCTTCTTCAACCACTTGAATGGTTTCCTGCGTAGAGCCACCTGTCGTCCAGACATCTTCGATCACCAGGACGTGCTCGTCCGGTTTAAGCGAAAATCCGCGGCGCAGAGTCATCGTGCCACTGGCATCTCGCTCAGCGAAAATAGCAGGAACTCCCCTACCCACGCTGCCCTTTGGTTCTGGCAAAGCCCGCGCCACTTCTTGCCCGATAATCACCCCGCCCAGAGCCGGAGAAACTACAGCCGCGATGACGGCGTCCGAAAAGAGCGCCGCCAGCGCCTGCCCAAGTTTCTCGGCGAATCGAGGGTACTGCAGGACGAGCGCGCACTGCACATAAGTCCCGCTATGCAAGCCGCTGGTAAGCTCAAAATGGCCATGCCGGATGGCTCCGGCGGACTCAAACATGCGCAGCAGTTCTTCTCGTGAGAGTATCATTTTCGGCCAGCCGCAATTTGTCTCTAAATATCGATTCGTGAGCAGCCTAGCCGCGGTGCGCCGCGTTGTCAAGGAATGGAGCGCCTGTTAAACTGCGAGGCAAGTTTCCGGGCCGCGCCACTGCTTTCCGGGCGCTTCCCGGTTCAAAACGGTGATGGATTCCCCCTGAATAGACCTATCTCTCAGCCTCGATCCCGATGTTTTGGTTCCGCGTGGCAAGAATCCTACCAACTGAGTGTACCAACACCCGTTCAGGGCACGTTCCACACTGTCAGTGTGAAACAAGCAAGTAAGAAATCAATACGTCCCACAGGGACAGAATCTCGAGGAATAAAATTGTCATGCCAACTCTATGGGGACGCGTCAAGAATCTCTTTTTGGTCGCTAACGAAAAGCTATCCAGTTTGCTTTCGGCCAGGAAGCGGCAAACTTTGCTCGCTGCCAGATCTCTTCTTGCCATCCTGATGGCCGCGCTCCTCGTCGCGGGCCCGCTCTCGCCCGCTTTTGCACAAAGCCCTGCGCAGAATCCTCCGCCGAACCCTGCCCCCGCACCCTCCACGGCGGCGCCAGACTCAGCCATTGCTCCCGTAAGCTCTCTGGGCCTCGCGAAGTACAATTTCACGAACGGACCCCGGGCCTTCCCAAGCCTCCTCAAGCCCTATCAACAGATTCAGATCGCTCAGCCGGTCATCACCAATTCGCCGCGGCTCGATCAACTGATTCACGATGGCAAGCTGGAGCTAACGCTGCAAGATGCGGTCGAGCTGGCGCTGGAAAACAGTATGGACATCGCAGTCCAGCGCTACTATCCGTGGATTGCGGACGCCTCCATTCTCAAAGCCAAATCGGGCGCCTTGGGTTACTCGACGCCTGGGAGTTCGCTTAGTTCGTCGACGGCGAGTCTCCCGAGCCTCTCCTACGACCCCACTCTCACCGCCGGAGTCGGCATCAGTGATGCCTCAACGCCCGTGAACAATCCGTTCACATCGGGAACAGGCGCCGCCGGCGTCCTGGATTTGATCACCCATACCACGCAGTTCAATACCCAGTTCTCCCAAAACTTCGAAACAGGGACGAATCTGTCCATCAGTTGGGACAACACGCGCAGCAGTACGAGCTCCACACAAAACTTTTTTAACCCGGCCGTTCAATCCACCTTGACGATAGGTTTCTCTCAAGCGCTCTTGAACGGCTTCGGAATCGCCGTGAACACGCGCAACATCCGCATCGCAAAAAACAACCGCAAAATCGCCGACTGGGCGTTCGCGCAGCAAGCCATCACCACGATTACTAGCACCATCACGGCGTACTGGGAGCTTGTCTACGCTCGTGCAAACGTCAAAGTAAACGAGCAGGCCGTCACCGTTTCTCAGAAACTCTACAACGACAATAAGAAACAGCTCGACGCCGGAACCATGGCTCCGCTGGACGTAACCCGCGCTCAATCCGAACTGGCAACGGACCGCCAGAATCTCATCGTGGCGCAAACCGTCCAGCTACAAAATGAACAGATCCTAAAAAATGCCATCACGAAAAACCCGCTGGCCCCCAATGTTGTGAACGTCGAGATCATTACCATCGACCAACCGAAACAACCGGCTGCGATCGAAAATCCGTCGTTCGAGGATTCCATCAAAGAAGCGTTCGACAAGCGCCCTGAACTTCAGGAGCAACTCTACAATTTGAGGAACGGCGATATCGATATACAGGCCACGCGTAAAGCGCTGCTGCCCACTCTCACGCTGGGCGGACAGTACAGCTCTGTCGGTCTGGCGGGCAATTCTCCGATTCCCGGCGCGACAACCTTTACCAACAGCAACGTGCCCATCGTGGATGCAAATGGCAATCCGGTCACTGTGGACATTGGAGGCGTCCCAACTCCGATTTTTGAGCCTATCGTTAACACAGCAGTTGCAGGCGTGAATCAGCAGGGCTTCACCAATGCGCAGAGCCAAATCTTCCACAATCGCTTCCCCGAGTATTCCGCGCAGTTGACTCTGAACCTCCCCTTGCGGAACCGTTCCGCTCAGGCAGACAGCGCCCGCGCCATCCTCACCCAGCGCCAACAGGAAGCCCTGCTGCAGCAATTGAAAAATGCCGCGCTACTTGATGTTCGCAACACCTATATCGCGCTCACACAAGACCGCGCGCAAGTAGATGCCGCCAGCGAAGCGCGCCAACTTCAGCAGGAAACGTTTGACGCCGAACAGAAGAAATATCGTTTGGGCGCGTCGACGGTTTACAACGTCATCTTGACGCAGCGCGACCTCATCACCGCGCAAGGCACGGAACTCCGCGCCCTAGCCAATCTCGAGGAGGCCAAAGCCAACTACGAACGTGCGCTCGGGCGCACTCTGGACGTGAACCACGTCACCATCGCCGAGGCGAAATCCGGCGAAGTCGAACCCGAGACGCTGATACCCGGGACGCTTCACGGCAAAGTGGTAGGCACGGAAGACCTCTTCCGGGGCAGCGGCATGCGCTGACTTCGGAGCGCAGCCGCGCTGGGGCTCCCTCCGGCCTGGACCGGCGCCCCTCATTTTTCTGACCAACAATTTTGTCTTGCCAGCATTTACGATCACCGAGCTATACCGCTGCGGTTCGCAAGTGGAGCTCCTCTTCAAATGGATCAAGCAGCATCTGCGAATCAAAGCCTTCTTCGGAACTTCGGAAAACGCCGTCAGGTCACAAATCTGGATAGCCGTTTCCGCCTACGTTCTGGTCGCCATCGTCAAAAAGCGACTACATCTCTCGGCCAGCCTGTATGAAATCCTACAGATCTCAGCCTGACCATGTTCGAGAAAATCCCGTTGGATCAACTACTTGCACAGATGATGACCTACGAAATTCGACGCGTTTCCGATAACCAATTGATTTTGTTCAGCTAACGTTGGGACACTACGGCAATTTGTTCCTGAAGTACTCCAAATCCTTGTCTTGCCTCCCCCGGGTCCATTATCCTCGTTATACCTAACGCGGTCGCGTTTCTGGTTCACGGCACCGGGTTTATCGCTCCACGTGCCTCCAAATCCAGTCCGCAAATGAAACAAAATCCATGGTTCGAGCGTTTTACAGAGTTAGGTCAAAATACAAACGTCCCGCTGGGACAGAATCTCGAGGGGAATAGATCACTATGAAGACACTGAGGGCGACCTGGAAGCGGTCGATTTTAGGGGCCGTCACCCGTAGCACAGCTTCGCAATGGGCCCGATCTCTGTTGGCAATCTTTTTGGCAGGCCTCCTTGCCGGAGGACCACTTTCGCCGGTTTTCGCGCAAAGCCCAGCTCAAAATCCGCCGTCCACACCAGCGCCCACCGGGCCCGCCATCGCACCAGTCTCTTCTCTGGGTGTTTCGACCCACAATTACACCCACGGCCCCCGGGCCTTTCCAAACATTCTCAAGCCTTATGAGTCACAGCACGTCGATCCGCCCGTGCTCACGAACTCACCTCGCGTCGATCAGCTCATTCATGACAACAAACTGGAGATCAGCCTCCAGGACTCCGTCGAACTGGCGCTCGAAAACAGCATAGACATTGCTGTGCAGCGCTACTATCCATGGATCTCCGACGCCGGCCTCCTCAACGCCCAAGCTGGCAACACTGGTTTTGGCACGCCCGGGGTGCAGATCGTCGCCTCCTCTGCCGCGATTAACCCGTACGTCTTCTTCGTGCAGAACTTCGATCCCCTGATCACGAGCAGCGCCTCGGTTGGTGATTTCACCACACCAATCAACAACCCATTCACTTCGGGCGCCGGCGTCACTACCGGCGCTGCCTCCGTCACTTCGCACTCTACTCAATTTAATAACCAGTATTCGCAGACCTTTCAGACCGGAACGAACCTCCAAGTAAACTGGAACAACAACCGTAGCAGCGCCAACATCGCGAATTTCTTCAATCCTTATGTGAGTTCCGCGCTTTCAGTTTCTATCTCTCAGCCGCTTTTGAATGGCTTCGGCAAGCAGTTGTGGACTCGCAACATTCGCATCGCCAACAACAATCGTCAAATTGCCGATTGGGCGTTTGCCCAGCAGGCCATCACGACCATCACGAACACCATCACGGCTTACTGGGAACTCGTTTACGCGCGGGAAAACGTCAAGGTCAACCAACAAGCGGTCAACGTTTCTCAGAAGCTTTACGAGGACAACAAGAAGCAGCTCGAAATCGGAAGCCTCGCGCCCCTCGACGTGACTCGGTCAGAATCCGAAGTTGCTACAAACACTCAGAATCTTATCTTCGCGCAGACGATCCAGCTCCAGGACGAGCAAACACTGAAAAACTACATCTCCAAAGACCCGCTCGCTCCGAATCTAATCAACGTGGAGATCATTCCTACGGACAAGCCATCGCAGCCGGCTGCGATTGAAGCAGCATCCTTCGAAGATGCCATTAAGGAAGCTTTTGGCAAGCGGCCGGAACTTCAGGAAGAGGTCTACAATTTAAAGAACGCCGACATCGATGTTCGGGCTACTAAGAACGCCCTTCTCCCCTCGCTGACCGCGAACGCGTTTTATCAATCTAACGGCCTGGCAGGAAACAGCCCCATCCCCGGCACCACCTCCACCATCATCAGCACAGGCGTTCCCATCGTCGACACCAACGGCAATCCCATCAGCGTGGATGTCGGCGGCTTGCCAACTCCCATCTTCGAATCGGCAACCGTCACCCCCAGTACAGGCACTCTTAAGCAGGGCCTCGGTACGGCGCAAAGCCAGATCTTTCACAATCGTTTCCCGGAATACGCCGGCCAGCTGACTTTGACGCTTCCTCTGCGCAACCGCGCGGCCCAAGCCGAACACGTTCGTGCTCTTCTCACCCAGCGGCAGATGGAAACAGCAATGCAACAGCTTCGGAACGCCGCGCTTCTCGACGTACGCAATACCTTTATCATGCTCACGCAAGGCCGCGCTCAAGTCGCAGCCGCCGTGAAAGCCCGCGAGCTCCAACAGCAGACGTTTGATGCGGAACAGAAGAAATATCAGCTCGGCGCTTCGACTGTGTACGTCGTTATTCAGACGCAGCGCGACCTCATCAACGCCCAAGGCCAGGAAATCCGCGCCCTAGCCAACCTCGAGGAAGCCAAAGCCAACTATGAGCGCGCTCTCGGGCGCACGCTCGAGGTGAATCACGTCACCATCGCCGACGGCAAGTCGGGTGAAGTCGAACGCGAAACACTGATCCCCGGCACTCTCCACGGAAAAGTCGTAGGCACAGACGAGCTTTTCAAGAGTCTGAGCGATGGAGGGCGAAGGTAAATTTTTCGGCAAGGCCGGATGGGGGTGGCACCATTCCGGCCTCGCTCTCTTTTTCTGAGCTGACTTCTGCGCCTCGCCGGTTTCCAGTCCTCTTGCCCCGCTTTTCGCTTTCGCATAGCATGGAACTCTGCGTTCTTTGTACTTAGTCTAAGAACGCGCAGTCTTTGGGAGCGCCAGACCATGAGCGATAAGGTCAAGGGAACGACTACGACCATCACTACCGGCGACGCTCCGGCCCCATCTCGCGAACCTTCTGCGCAAGAACGAGCCTGGGAAGAAAATACGCTCCGCCCGACACTGGAAAAAAGTCCCGAGCGCCAAACGGAATTCACGACCATTTCCGGATATCCTATCCGGCGCCTCTACACGCCCGCAGATTTGTCAGGATGGGATCCGCATCGCGACTTGGGCTTTCCCGGCGAGCCTCCCTACACGCGCGGCATTCATTCCACGATGCACCGTGGCCGGCTCTGGACCATGCGGCAATTCGCCGGCTTCGGCACTGCGGAAGACACCAACCAGCGCTTCCGCTACCTTCTGGCGCAAGGCCAGACCGGCCTCTCGACCGCCTTCGATCTGCCCACATTGATGGGTTACGACTCCGACCATCCGCTCTCCGAGGGCGAAGTCGGCAAATGCGGCGTGGCCATCAGTTCCCTCGCCGACATGGAAGTGCTCTTCGAGAAGATTCCGCTGGCGAATGTCACGACTTCGATGACCATTAATTCGCCCGCCGCGGTCATCTGGGCGATGTACTTGGCCGTCGCGGAAAAGCAAGGTGCCGACTGGAAGAAGCTCTCTGGCACTCTTCAGAACGACATCCTGAAGGAATACATCGCGCAAAAGGAATATATCTATCCGCCCGAGCCGTCGATGCGCCTGGTGATCGACACGTTTGAATTCAGCGCAAAGAACACGCCCAAGTTCAACCCCATTTCGATTAGCGGCTACCACATCCGCGAAGCCGGCTCGACCGCGATTCAAGAATTAGCGTTCACGCTGCGCGATGGCATGGAATACGTCGAATATGGAATGCGCCGCGGGCTGGACGTGGATCAGTTTGTTCCGCAGCTTTCCTTCTTTTTCAATGCCCACAATGATTTCTTCGAGGAAATCGCCAAGTATCGCGCCGCTCGCCGCATCTGGCACAAAGCCATGGTCGAGCGCTACGGTGCAAAGAACCCGCGCACCTGGGCGCTGCGCTTCCACACGCAAACGGCGGGCTGTTCTCTCACAGCGCAACAGCCATACAACAATGTTGTCCGCACCGCGCTCCAGGCGATGGCCGCCGTTCTCGGCGGAACGCAGTCGCTACACACGAATTCTCTCGACGAGGCCTGGGCCCTGCCCACAGAGTTCGCCGCCACCATCGCGCTGCGCACCCAACAAATCATCGCGCACGAGACCGGCGTCACCAATACAGTCGATCCGCTAGGCGGTTCGTATTTTGTCGAGACGTTGACCAACGAAGTCGAGCGCGGCGCGTGGGATTATATCGAAAAAATCGACGCGCTGGGCGGCATGGTCCCGGCCATCGAGCGGAGCTACCCGCAGCGCGAAATTGCGGAGGCTTCCTATAAGTACCAAGTGGCCGTGGACAAAAAAGAAAAAATCATCGTCGGAGTCAACGACTATGTCGCGGCAGAAAGGCCACTGGACATCCTCCATATCGATGAAAGCGTCGCTCGCCGCCAAGCCGAACGCCTCTCGAAACTTCGCGCTGATCGCTCCAAAGCCGAAGTCGACCGCCGCCTAAACGTCCTCCGCAAAGCCGCCGAAGGCAAAGACAACCTAATGCCCTTCCTCTTCGACGCCGTAAAGGCTTACGCCACCGTCGGCGAAATCTGCGACGCCCTTCGCGAAGTCTTCGGCACCTACGAAGAAGTCGCCATCACATGATTTGTGCGTGGAAACTGAGCTGAACTCTCCGACGAATATGCCCGAGAAAAAAATAAGAGTGCTAATTGCCAAGCCTGGCTTAGATGGCCACGACCGCGGCGCCAAAATCATCGCCCGCGCCTTGCGCGACGCTGGCATGGAGGTGATCTACACCGGCCTCCGCCAAACCCCCGAGATGATCGCCTCCGCCGCCGTCCAGGAAGACGTCGACGTAATTGGCCTCTCCATCCTTTCCGGCGCGCACAACACCATCTGCCCGCAGCTTATGACCTTGCTGCGGGACAAAGGAATGGACGACGTCACCGTCCTGGTCGGCGGCATCATTCCCGAAGCCGACATCCCTGCCATGAAGCAATCAGGCATCGCGGAGATTTTCCTGCCGGGCACTTCCACGCAGGACATCGTCACCTTCATCCACAAGCGTCTAGCGCGTTAACTCTGCAAGCCACGACGCTACGGCAGCTTCTTTTCGAATTTGACGCGCGTATACAACACCTGAAAGCCCTGCTGGACAATATTGCGCTGCGAAATACTCCCCGGCTGAGCGATGCTGACCGCCAGATCACTTCCTGCCTGCGAAGCACGTGCCAGACGCCGTTGCAGCAAAGCGGTCTGCACTCCGCGTCTCCTGGCCACGGGCAACGTGCTGGCACCAAACAGTCCAGCAACTCCGTCGTGAAGAGCGAGCGTCCCCCCTCCGGCAATTTTCCCGTCTACCCGCGCCAAATAGCACTCCGTCTTCGGCCCGAATGCAAACAGTTTCATGACTTCGAGCAGTTCCTGAGACACCGGAAACTCTTCCGCAAATCCCTGGGAAACCGTCAGCGTCCAAACATCGATCTGATCCTTGCCGATTTTTTCGATAGCCACGCCTTCGGGAGGCTCGGGACAGGTCTCATCAGGACTCACCTGCCGCGCCATGACATTTGAAAATTCGGTCACTCGATATCCGCGCTGCGCGAAATGCTCGATAAAAGTAGGATCGGCCAGCGGACAGGTCTCCACGCGCACAGTCTCGTCACGGCTGCGGTAAAATTCTTCGAGGCGATCGAACTCCTCACCGCTAACGGGCCCATCCAGCCCCATCCCCACTGCCTGCGTAATCGGCGAGTCCTTCCCGCAATACACCGCAAATCCCCCGGCAACGCGCCTCACCGCCGCACCGCTCGCTGGCCGGAAACGCCCCAGAGCCTCCGCACATTCGACGGCCGCTTGCGCTTCAGCAAGTTCCACACGTCGAGCAAGCTCCAAGTTCAGTCGTAACTCTCGCATGATCGGTTTTTAGTTTTTCCCTTTGTCCCGGTTCTGGTAGTTCTCTCGTACTTGACGCATTGATATTCTAATACGTTTCTTATACGTCGCCCCAACTGCGGGATCGATTTTCCGCAGTAAAAACTCCTGCTCTCGCTGAAGTTTCCGCCAGCTCTCCAATCGATGACCGTCCAGAATACCTGAAGCGAGTGCAGCTTGTACCGCGCAGCCCGGCTCCTTCTGGTGCTGGCAGTCGGTGAATCGGCATTGCGCGGCAAGCTCATCAACGTCCGCGAATGTTTGCGTTAGTCCTTCTGCCGCATTCCACAACTGAAGCTCACGCAAGCCGGGCGTGTCGATGATCAACGCACCGTTTGGCAGCACAAACAGCTCTCGCGATGTAGTTGTGTGGCGCCCGCGGCTGTCGCTCTCACGCACCGCGTGCGTCGTCTGCCGATCTTCTTGCAGCAAGCGATTGACCAAGGTGGATTTCCCCACTCCCGAAGATCCAAGTAGAACGATTGTCTGTCCCTTTTTGAAACTGCCTTCCAGCGCTTCCAACCCTTCGCCGGTTTTCGCACTGACGAGAAACACCGGCGCGCCCATGGCAATTCCCTCAATTTCCGCGGCAAGCTCGGCGGACTCCGCGCACGCATCGGCCTTGTTCAGAACAATCGCCGGACGCGCTCCGGATTCCCAGCACTGTGCCAAGTACCGCTCCACGCGCCGCACGTTGAAATCGCCGTCCAACGCCGCCACGATCAGTGCGACGTCAATATTCGTTACGATCACCTGCTCCGCGATTTGTTTCCCGGCTACTTTACGCACAAATCGGCTGCGTCGCGTCAAAACGTGCTGGATGAGAGCGTTTTGTTTCTCGGCGCGAAGCTCCACCGAAACCCAATCGCCGACAGCCGGCCAGTCTCCGCCGGCCTCGGCCTCTTTGCGAAATTTTCCGGAAGACTCCGCCCAACACTCTTCAAAATCCCCTCCCACGCGCCACAAGCCGCGTTGCTGCGAAACAACGCGCGCCGGCACGCACCCGTCCTCCGCGCTCTCGCTCCACAGTGCCTCAAAATACGCATCCCAGCCTAAATCTCGGATTTTCACTTGCGAATCCTCCTGCTGCCCGCGAGCAGCAATGCGTATGCGGTCTGGAAAAGTCCAGGCAGCGCAACACGGCTGTGCGTTCGCCTGAACGGTAGCCGTGAAGGGAGGTCCAGATCGTTAGGCAAACGCAGTGATTCTGTCGTCAGCGAAAAAGGAGGAGCGGGAAGGTCTTTCGGCGAAATCGTTTGACTAATTTGAAGGCTCGCCGGAGGCACGCCCGCCCAGAACAACTTCGACTGAGGTTTTCAAAGGCGCCTCCGACATAAAGATTCAGTGCCTTTTCAGCACTGCCGCTTCAAATTGTAGACACTCGGTCAAAAATCGTCAACACGCATGCGTCAAGCCGCACACTCGCGGAAATTTGCGGCGGACCGTATACTGTTCCCCTTGGCGTGCGACGGAGCTTCAGCGCGCCGGTGTGAATCCCTGCGCGAGGTCTGCGAGTGGCTGCGTCCGTCCTGAAAACCAGCGTGAAGGCGAAGTCGCCTGACTTCGAAAAAAACCACCGCCGCCTCATCGATCTCCTCACAAAAATTAAGAACGAAGAAGAACAGATTCGCCAGGGCGGCGGCGCAAAAGCCATCGATTCGCAGCACAAAAAAGGCCGGCTCACGGCGCGAGAGCGCATCGCAAAACTGATCGACCCTGGCTCGCAGCTCTTCGAGCTAGGCATTTTCGCCGCGTACGAAATGTACGAGGAGTGGGGTGGCGCGCCCTCGGCAGGAACCGTAACGGGTCTTGCGAAAGTGTGCGGGCGCACGTTCATGCTTATCGCCAACGACGCCACCGTCAAGGCTGGCGCGTTTTTCCCGATGACGGCGAAGAAAGTTATCCGCGCCCAAAATATCGCCATCGAAAATCATATCCCGACGATATACCTGGTCGACTCCGCCGGCGTTTTTTTGCCCCTTCAGGAAGACGTCTTCCCTGATACCGACGATTTCGGCCGCGTCTTCCGCAACAATGCGGTGATGTCGGCGATGGGAATTCCCCAGATCACGGCCATCATGGGCCTGTGCGTAGCCGGAGGCGCGTACCTGCCAGTGCTGTGCGACACCATCCTGATGACCGAGGGGAGCGGCCTGTTTCTTGCCGGTCCGGCGCTGGTACAGGCGGCGATTGGAGCCAAGTACACGGCGGAAGAGTTGGGCGGGGCGGCCATGCACTCGCAGATCGCGGGAACTATCGACTATCGCGAGCCTAACGACGAGTCCTGCCTCGAACGCATCCGTTCGGTGGTGAGCAAGCTCGGCCACAGACCGAGAGCGAGTTTCGATCGCGTCAAAGCCGAGAAGCCTGCCTACGCGGAAGAAGAAGTCTACGGCATCTATGAATCCGACGGCCTGCGCCCTTATGACATGAGGGACATCATCGCCCGCGTCGTCGACGGCAGCCGCTTCGACGAGTACAAAGCCGAATATGGCAAGACAGTTATCTGTGGTCTGGCACGCATCGGTGGTTTTGCCGTAGGCATCGTTGCCAACCAGGCGCTCTCCATGCAGCAAACCGACCCCCACTCGGGGGACAAGCATCTCGAAGTTGGGCGCGTCATCTATGCGGAGAGCGCAGAGAAGGCCGCCCGCTTCATCATGGACTGCAACCAGAACCTGGTGCCGTTGATTTTTCTGCACGACGTGAACGGGTTCATGGTCGGCCGTGACGCCGAATGGAGCGGCATCATCAAAGCCGGAGCCAAGATGGTGAATGCTGTCTCGAACTCGGTGGTCCCGAAAATCACCGTTATCGTGGGCGGTTCGTTCGGGGCCGGACACTACGCCATGTGCGGGAAGGCTTATGATCCGCGCTTCATTTTCGCGTGGCCTACAGCGCGCTACGCGGTGATGAGTGGTGCGTCGGCAGCGGGAACGCTGGTGGAGATCAAGATCAAGCAGCTGGAGCGCGGCGGCAAGAAGCTGAGCGAAGAAGACAAGAAGAAGCTGTACGGCGAAGTGAAGGCCACCTAC